>CAXQBA010000239.1:0-3072 GCA_964221885.1 Luminiphilus sp.
GTGATTTTGGTAATGTTGATTTTATCACTCGTCTTGAGCACTTGTGCAATGCCATGAATGCGGAAGCACAATTACATGCCTTTGGTCGTTTTGCAGCTGTTCAACGTTTGGAAGGGCTATTAAAGAATCGACTCATAGCCATTGATTATCTTAAGTGTAATCAACATGTAGCCAATGTACGGTTGAACCCTCCAATAATTATTACAGGATTGCAACGCACTGGTACTACGTTTTTACAGCGTATTATGGCAGCTGACCCTAAACATAGAGCTTTATTGTCTTGGGAAGCATTGAGTCCGATTCCCAATGGACAATCTGATCAGCAAAGGATGCGAATGGCAAAGATAGGTCAACGATTTTTGCGATATGTGTCTCCTGATTTTTTTTCCATTCATCCAGTCGAATATAATAGTCCAGAAGAAGACGTATTGCTGAATGATATGACCTTGCTAAGTGCTGTGCCAGAGGCGATCATGTGTGTACCAAGTTATGGTGCTTGGGTTGAAAAACAAGATCATTCGGAGGCGTATGCATGGTTGGATTCCATGTTACGTATTTTACACAATGAGGAACTAAAAGAACGTTGGGTGTTGAAAACGCCTCAGCATCTCGAGTATATGGATCTGATTATGCAGCGATATCCCGATTCGCCGATTATTATGACTCATCGTGATCCCAAAGAATGCATTGTTTCCTTTTGTAGTATGATGTATTACTCACGAGCTGTATTCAGTGATCGAATCGATCCTATAGAGGTAGCCCAACATTGGATTGAAAAAAATGTACGCATGCTAAAAAATACGATTGCTGCCAGAGAAAAATATAAAGACCACACTGTGATTGATGTATTTTACAAAGATCTGGTTACGGATCCGATTCAAACGCTAAAATCAATCTATCGTGAGTTGGGCTGTGCATGGGGGACAACTGTTGAGGAGTCGTTCAGAATAGCGCTTAACAAGAATAAGAAAGATAAGTATGGAAAACATATGTATAATGCTGCGGATTTCGGATTGACAGATTCGTATATTGATAATAGTTTTTCATTTTACACACAACACTTTTTTTAAATATGGCCAAGAAATTCAATTCAACGATTGGGGCAACTCTTTCAGGTATTAAAGCTGCCTTTTTCAGTTCTGCAAATGATATACAATTGGACCAAGCTGAGGATTTAAGAGGGAAAACCTGTCTTATCACCGGATCGAGTTCAGGATTGGGTTTTGCAGCTGCCAAAAATATGGCTAAGATGGGTGCTGATCTGATGATGGCAGTGCGTAGTGGCATTCCTCAAAAAGGAGAGGAGGTGAAAAAAATAAGTGGAAGTCAATCCGTAAAGATGGAATATGTAGATTTAGCCGATTTTTCGACCATTGATTCAATGATTCTACGCTTGAAGGAAGCAGGTGTTAAGTTGGATGTCGTTGTTTTCAATGCCGGAATGTTTCCATCGGTGTCTCGTTCGTCTGATGATGGTTTGGATTTGATGTTCAAAGTAAATTATTTGTCTACCTTTTATTTGGTTCATCAACTGATCGAGCATTCTTTAATTAAGTTGGATACGAAAGAACCTGCCCGCTTTGTATTTGTATCTTCTGAGTCACATCGATCGTTTTCAGGAGAAGTAGATCTCAGTGATTTCGGTAAATACAAGGAATATACGACTACTAAAGTCATAAAGTATTATGGCTATTATAAGTTTCTTTTGAATGCATTTATAGTAGAGTTGAATAGACGACTTACCGAGCGATCTATCTCTATTTCAGTGTTTGCTTTGTGTCCCGGAGCAGTCAATACCAATATTGCTCGTGAATCACCATCATGGTTGAAACCTATTCTCTGGATCGTTTTTGGACTGTTTTTTCAGTCGCCCCACAAAGCTTCTGCACCCATCTTGTTTTTGAGCGCCAGTCGAAAGCTAACTGACAACTCCAATGTATATGTTCATATGAAAACGATTAAAGAGATGTCTGAACCCTCTTACGATACAGGGATTGGCAAAAGAGTATGGGGGGAGACAGAACGGTTGTTGTCCGTGCTTGGTCATAAGATAAAGTCTTTTGAATAACAAAATGGTCAGCTAATCTGAGTTTAATTTTTCATAGTAAATACAACGCTGATAGTTCGGAAAGTCGGTAAGCTGTGAATGGTCAAATGGTTCTTTTCGATGCATGCCTATCTTTTGCATGATTCGCTCGGAACGAAAGTTATTCAATGTGCATACGGCAATTACTCGATCTAATTTTAATTGATTAAAGGCATAGTCCATACATCGTTGAGCTGCTTCCGTGCCGTAACCAAAACCCCAGGCACTTACCTTTAGTCGCCAACCAATATCGATCGCTGGGTTAAAAGGAGATGCATAGCTTTGATGTTTTAAACCTACACAGCCAATGGGTTCTTTTGTGTCTAGAATTTCACAGGCAAAATAGGTGAAGTTATATCGATTATAATGATCCATTAGATTTTGGATCATTTCGGCTGTTTGCTCCGTGGAAAGGGTCGTAGGAAAGAATTCCATTACACGTTTATCGGTATTCAATTGACTGAACCATTCAAGGTCATCCATTTTCCAAGGTCTAAAGCCTAAACGATCAGATGTAAAGAGATAGTTGATATGTTTGCAAGTTGAGATAAAACATCAATTATGGAATTTAAATTACATAATCTTTGTTAGTTAATATAGATTACGCAAAGAATCATTCATATTATGACTACATCAATCTTTCATACATCCATGGATCTGTTTGCTAGAACAGTCACCTATATTTTATTGGTAATCACTGGTTCATTGGTGCTATTAACAATTGCTTCAATAATAGGAATTGATATATTTTGGGTTGAATTACCTGTTCCTTTGACATGTATGTTATCCGTATTGATTATTTCAATTTATGTATATAAACCTTTATTGTATGAAGTAGGACTTAGTGAGGTTGTCATCAAAATTTTTGTTGGTGATCTAATTTTTCAATTCAAATATATAAAATAGATAAAATTATTAGTAATAGAAAAAATAAGTTGTAACATTATAAAATTTGGTAATTGATTTATTTTTTTTTATACATGTAA
>CAXQBA010000240.1:0-2345 GCA_964221885.1 Luminiphilus sp.
ATGTTGGTGGGGAGTGTCGGTGTTTTCATTTTTATCATTTTTGGATTTTTATCGGCTGTTGTCTGGAATTCAAATCCCAACTTAAAAGATGGCTTACAATTCGATGAGATAAAACGTGCCCTTAAAATTGATAATTTCATTGATACGATTTCAAAATTGGTTTTCATCAGGCCATCTGCTAAAAATAAGGAAACAGAACCATCTACCACACAGACCACAAGTGAGGCCAATACGACAGCAAAAGAGATCGAATTAACAGATGATACATCCAATAAACCAGAAACACTGAAACCGAAAACAAAGGATGAAATAAGCAAATTATTAGATCTTTCATCTAAAGAGCCGGTTGATTTAGATGTACACACAGATAATCAAAATAAAACAGATCAGGCTATACTTAAACCTGAACAAAAGGATAGTGATGAAGAAGCAATTACCGAAATTGAGGGTTTAGAGATTCAGGTTAGTCCGGGTGATGACCAAAATGTATCGGTTTCAATTACAGAAGATAACGTCAATCATATGGAACCATATGATCCTACGTTAGACCTACCTAATTTTAAAAATCCATCATTAGAATTACTTGCTTCATACTCAGATCAAAAACCAATCATTGATCGGACAGAATTGGAAACTAATAAGAACCAGATCATTGAGACCTTGCTTAATTATAAGATTGAGATCACTAAGATAAAGGCTACGATCGGTCCAACGGTTACATTATATGAAATTATTCCAGCACCTGGTGTTCGTATATCAAAGATTAAAAACCTGGAAGATGATATAGCTTTGAGTTTAGCGGCCCTTGGTATTCGTATCATTGCACCGATACCGGGAAAAGGTACCATTGGTATTGAGGTGCCCAATCGGAACAAACAGGTCGTGTCACTTAAAGAGGTATTGGCATCACCAAAATATACAGATGCTAAAATGGATTTACCCATTGCTCTAGGAAAAACCATATCTGATGAAGTTTTTGTAGCTGATCTGGCTAAAATGCCGCATCTATTGGTAGCTGGTGCTACTGGACAGGGTAAGTCAGTTGGTATCAATACCATCATAATGAGTTTGTTGTATAAAAAACATCCTTCTCAATTAAAACTTATCCTAATTGATCCTAAAAAGGTGGAACTTTCCTTATATAACAAGATTTCATCGCATTATCTAGCTTCATTACCAGATGAGGAAGAAGCTATTATTACTGATACTTCTAAAGTTGTAAAAACACTCTTTTCGCTAACAGTCGAAATGGATGAAAGGTATAACCTACTAAAAAAGGGAGGGGTTAGAAATATCAATGAATACAATCAAAAATTTGTTGCTCGTCGACTTAATCCTAATAAGGGACATAAATTTTTACCTTTTATCGTCTTAATCATTGATGAATTTGCGGATTTGATCATGACGGCTGGAAAGGAAGTTGAATTACCGATCGGTCGTTTAGCTCAGTTGGCTAGAGCCGTGGGAATTCATCTAATTATTGCAACACAACGACCATCTGTCAATATCATCACAGGTATCATCAAAGCAAATTTCCCGGCTCGACTTGCTTTTAAGGTAACCTCCAAAATAGATTCACGTACCATTCTTGACGGAGGAGGAGCTGAACAACTTATTGGTCGCGGTGACATGTTGTTGACTAGTGGTGGCTCTGTGATCCGAATTCAATGTGCCTTTGTCGATACACCTGAGGTAGATCAAGTTATCGATCACATAGCTGAACAACCTGGATATCCTACAACGTTTTATCTGCCTGAATACGCTAGTGATGATGATGGTGGTACACCGGAACGAAAATTAGATCAAGTTTTGATGGAACTGGATGAGCATTTCGAGGACGCTGCACGTCTCGTTGTGATGAATCAACAAGGCTCAACATCAATGCTTCAGCGTCGCCTTAAACTTGGATATAACCGAGCTGGACGAATTATGGATCAGTTAGAAAATACAGGTATTGTGGGGCAAAGTGAGGGATCCAAAGCACGTCAAGTTCACATTAATGACGAATTAGAGTTAGAGGAATTCCTAAAAGCGTTGCGAGAACGTAAGAATAAAATAACATTTCGATAAACCCTTTTTCGTTCCGTTTTTTTCAATTTGACATAAAAAAATTTGTTCGAACAAAAAAAGATAGTATTATTGGGTATGATTTTAAATAACCAACATAGCAATGCTCATCATTTTACTCAACTCTGAGTTGTGACAGCTTTGGTATATACAAAATAGTTAGCTAGTCACATGACTAGCTTTTTTTTATGCGTAATCTTTGTCAAATACATCATATTCACCATTCACATCATTTCTATGAAATGACAGGCTGGTTATATACTTAATTATACAATTAT
>CAXQBA010000241.1:0-2826 GCA_964221885.1 Luminiphilus sp.
CGAGCTACCTATCCAGAAGATTATATCTCAAGTGCCCGTGGTATTTTGAATGACCTTCGATTCAGAGATGCTAATATGCCTGGTAAAAAAATGTTTGTTACAGAATGGGGCTGGGATTCTGATGGTGGTGGAGAAGCCTGTACGCACGATGAGTGTGTCAATGAGCGAGCTCAAGCTATTTATGGCGTTCGATATGCTATGATGTTAAATCGTTTGGGTGTAGATAAAATGCAATGGTTTTTCTATGCAAATCTGAATAATGGTTCATCTCTATACAGACGGTCTGGACTAACAACCAGTCGTTCCTCATCATTCCAAGAAAAAAGATCTTTCTTTGCGTTTGAAGCTATGCATAACCTAATTGGAGATAGTTATTTCCTTGATACACTAGCTGAGAATGATCATTATTGGATTTATTTATTGGGGGATAGTAATAGTGCTCCAACTCATATCATTGCATGGCGCCCTGTAGAGGAGTCTGATACAACGATTGAAATGGTTGACCTACCCTATTTTATGATGCCAGATTCAACATGGAAAATTGAGGGGTTGTCTCCATGGGGAACACCAATTAGCAACCCAATGTATCAATCAGGTATCATGTCCTTGCCATTGAATAGTGTCCCAATCATCATTAAATTAAAAGATGCTATTTTATTGAGTAATGAACAACTTGCATCAACAAATCTATGGAACGTATACCCGAATCCTACTTATGACCAATTATATATAGATGGAATAGAGACGGATGAAGGAAAATTAACCTTATTTGATCCGTTAGGTCGCGTTATCAAAACATGGGGGAAAATTCCACCCTCTGTTGACCTGAGAGCCATTGATAATGGCATATATTTTCTGCAGATCCATCATTCAGGAACGACTCGTACCTTTACGATCCATAAAAAATAAAGGTATCATAAGAAGACCAAATGACTATTTTCTATGAATTAATTTGACGATCTCAAACTAAAATAAATGGTTCATCGTTTTACAATAAAAAATGATGAAGTACCTGAGATCTATTATAGTTGTTGTTTTAATTACTTTTTATTCATGTGAAGAAGAACGAAGTACTGTCTGTCAGGATGTGACAGACAGTACTTCTATAAATAAGATTCTTCCCATTGGGGCGTCCAGAGTCGAAGGCGGACGTCCAGACTATGAAAGTTATCGATATGAATTGTGGAAACGTCTTATTGATTCAGGCGTAGATTTTGACCTAGTAGGTTCTTATTGTGATGAGGCTATGTATCCATCTTATATGGATTTTTCATTCGATGGAAATCACGAAGGAATTGGTGGAAATACGAGCGGTGATATTTTGAATCGTATCGATCAATGGTTACCAATAGTTCAAGAAGCTACTCATGTTTTAATAAGTTCTCCAGGAGGCAATGATGCATTAGAAGGACTTGATTTTCAGAATGCACTTGATAATATTCACTTGATCATAGACACCATGCAAGCTGTTAATCCTTCAATCACAATTCTAATTGAGCAATTGGCTCCAGCACGCTCCGAGGCAATGACGCAAGACCTAACTACTTTTTTTAATCAAATGAACAGTGCTGTTATTTCCTTAGCTAACCAAAAAAGTACACCCCAATCACAAGTAATCAGCGTTGATATGGCTTCAGGTTTTAATGACAGTTACTATGCTGATGATGTGCACTATAATACAGAAGGGGCAAAAGAAATTGCTCGTCGTTATTTCAGTATTCTTCAAAATGTATTATTATGATATATGAATCATTTTATCAGAATGGAAAAACATTCAAAAATATGTAGCTGAATGCATTGGTACATTCGCTATTGTATTTTTTGGAACGGGGGCCATTATAGTCAATGATTTGTCTGATGGTGAGATAGGTCATCTAGGGATTTGTTTAACCGTTGGGATTATCATAACAGTTATGATTTATACATTTCGATCCGTTTTAGAGACACATATCAATCCGGTAGTTCGTATTGCTTTTGCTGTTGCGGGTTGTTCAAATCGACTCATCTATTGGGGTATTTATTAGCTCAAACTATTGGTGCATTATTGGCCTTTATTTAGCTCGTTAAAATTATCAAATTACAAATCAGGATGAATTCAATATTCATTTAAAAGGATTTCAGTATACATTTTTTCCATCTGATTCGATCAATCGTGAACAAAGTATCCAAATATCAATTCTAAATAAAAAATATGTTATGCGACTACTACAAACTCTATTTATTCTACTACTATTCTTCAGTATATCATTGGCTCAAAACGAAACAGAACCAAATGAAAAAAAATCAAATATATCATTAGGACTCCAAATGTCCTCCTTTGGTGGTGATTTTGGTTGGGGGATTCATCTTACGAGTCCCTACTTTGCAAAAGAACGATTAGCTGTCAGAGTTTCAGCTCAATATCATTATTATGAACATATTGATACAGCTACTTCGAATAACACGTGGTCGCCCTATTGGGTTTTTGACCTTGGCTTTGTCAGTGCCAGCACAACGATAAAAGACTTTATCCGACTATATTCTCATAATGGAGCTGTTTTTGCACTACCTAATCAAAATTTCTCGGACAAACCGATCGCATTTGGTGCTTTTTCCAAGTTAGGTATCGAACTAATGTTCAATGCAGAGAAAAAAGCATGGGGATCATATTATATTGAAGGTGGATGGATCGGTATTTTCTCCGTAGCCGATAAATTACCAACAAAACCCATTTATGGTAATGGTTTTGTTGTCTCAACAGGTGTTCGTTGGTATTTTTAATACGATATGTAGCGACATACTCCTCTTACGTACAAAACTTAAAAATATAACCTCTACTGGCACATC
>CAXQBA010000242.1:0-2968 GCA_964221885.1 Luminiphilus sp.
GAAGTTTTAGTGTGTTTTTGAATCATATCGCTTTTTGTAGTTTGAAAGCCCTCCACGCCGAGGGCTTTTCTTTTTTAACTTTCTTCAACTGATTGGTAAAATCAAATATCAGAGCTATGTGCAATAATTATATTATATTGTCAGTAAATTGAATCCAATTATAGCATCCAAACATATTATCTATGAAACACTTCTTACTTCAATCAGAAAATCTATTCGAAGACTGTCTATCACACCTACATCAACTTTCAAAAGATCCCGAAACTCAATCAATACTCATATTAAGTTGTGATAACAACAACTTAACAGATGAGCAGCACAATGAGCTTTGTTGTATTGATAAACCAATCTTTGGAGGTATTTTTCCCCAGATTATCTATGGAGACAAAAATCACGATAAAGGAGTTGTAATATGTGGTTTAAGTCAAAAAGCTGATATAAGAATTATAAAAAATCTTAGTGACAACAATGTAGATTATGAAGAACAATTAGACGATTCCATTCTGGATGATGATTTTAAAACCATGTTTGTATTTGTCGATGGATTTGCAAGTCGAATCAGTGCATTCATTGATAGTCTTTTCAACACCTATTCACTTGAATTAAATTTCATTGGTGGAGGTGCTGGCAGTTTAAGTATGGTTCAAAAACCTTGTATACTTACTAATGATGGACTTTTACAAGATGTAGCAATCATAGCTGCACTTAAATCTGAGTCAGGTATTGGTGTTCGACATGGATGGATCGACCTACATGGACCACTAAGAGTAAGCGATTGTGAAAAAAATATCATTAAAACATTAGATCATAAAAATGCGTTTGAAGTATATAGATCAATTGTGGAAGAAGATGCAGGCGTTTCATTTACTGATGATAACTTTTTCGATATTGCAAAGGGATATCCTTTTGGCATATCAAAATTAGGTACTGAAAAAATTGTTCGAGACCCAATTGTTCTTGGTGAAAATGGTGAATTAATTTGCGTAGGTGAAGTGCCCCTTAATTCATTTGTTCATATTTTAAAAGGAGATAAAAAGACGCTGACTGATGCCAGCAGAGAGGCTTTTGACATCGCAACACAAACCATGGGTGGTAGCTCAAAAGACAAAGATATGTTCTTTGTTGATTGCATATCAAGAGTTCTTTTCCTAGAAAATGATTTTAAGGAAGAACTTGAAAGTGTGAATCCCAATCAGTTAGAACTTGTTGGGGCACTAACCCTTGGTGAAATAGCTAATAGTGGCAATGATTACCTTGAGTTTTACAACAAAACCGCAGTGGTTGGACTCATGGATAAATTATAGAAACACCAATGATTACTTCAGCTGAACAAATACAATTACTCTATGAAATATCCTTATCAATTGGAACAGATAAGACCATTGAATCGTCAGCCAAGAAGGCACTTTCAACATACATTAGAAAACTGAATTGTGTTGCAGGCGCTATACTTAAGAATAATATAAACTCCTTATCAAAAGTTGTATCAATACCTAAAAAGATTGAACGAAATATTGATTACACAAACTATGTTGATCAATTAAGAAATCAAACTAGTGATACCAAACTAAACCATTCAACCCCTTGGGAAATTATATCGATAGGTAATGATCAATACCTGCACCATATCCCATTACCTCAATTTGGGGTTATGGTTCTCATCAAAAAAAATGAACCATTAGCTAATGAGATTCTAGACTCACTTAGTCAAAACAATCAAAAATTAGCTGATTCATTGATTAATTTTTCTTTTAAAGAAAAGATTGAACTTCAATCTCACGCGTTGGAATCTAGTTCAGATGCTATTGTAATTCTTGATGCGGATGGTGTCGTTTATTCGGCGAATTCCTCATGGTATCAACTGTATAAAATTGATACTTCTAAGCTGAATTCTTATCGAATTCATTTTTTCGATATTCTGTCCAAGATATCTAATAATTATGAAAAACTAATTGAAAAGATCACTTCTGGAAAATCATGGTCTGAAACAATCGAAATTGATTATGTAAACGAAGAAAAACAATTTTTTGAAATAGTTATTAGTGCCGTTAAGAACAGTCAAGGTAATATCACAAACTATATTCTGAACTACCATAATATCACAAATCAGATACAATATCAAGATTCGCTCAAAGTATCGGAGGAGCGATGGCAATTTGCGCTTGAAGGTTCTAAATCAGGAGTATGGGATCTGAATATTCGAACAAAAAAGGCGTATTATTCTGATCATTGGCTTGAAACACTTTCATTGAATCGTCAAACAATCGAAAATAATATTGACGATTGGTTAAATCTGTCACATCCTGATGATGTAGAATCATTAACAGATCGACTATCTCAAGCTATACGAGGTAATAAAAAAGTACTTGACGTTGAACACAGATTGCTCAAAAATGACTCCTACATCTGGGTTAAAGCACAAGGTAAAGTTATATTTGACAATAAAAAAAATCCGCTTAGAATAGTTGGTACACTAACCAATATCACAGAACGGATCAACCACGAAAATGAGATACAAGAGATCAAAAAACGATTCGAAGATCTAGCTGATCTTCTACCACAGCCTATCTGGGAGATTAATCTGCAAGGCATATTCACATATGCGAACAAGGCTAGTTATGAGCGTCTTGGAATTAGTCATGCTGACCTTATGTACGGTGTAAATATTGACGAATTCGTTCAACTTAACGAATTAGAGATCATTGACGAAGGTATCAAGTCTGATCAGCATATGATGAATGGCGCGTGTTTTTGTACACCAAAAAGTGGGATTACTTTCCCTGCTATGATCTATAGCTCACCACTTATTAAACAAGGTGAGATAATTGGCTACAGGGGGATCATTGTTGATATTACTAAGCTAAAAAGTGCTGAAAACGAACTCATTCTATTTAATGATCTACAGAAAGAATTAATACAGATTTCGTCTGGATATATACATGCACAAAACGATGAAATAGAATCTTCC
>CAXQBA010000243.1:0-3782 GCA_964221885.1 Luminiphilus sp.
GTCGAATTGAACTTGATTCATTATCGAGTCTGCTGATGAATCACAGATATAATCATCTAGATAAAATAAAAATTTACGATATTAGCAATGAGATCAAGGCTATTCTAGATGCAAATCCAGATCTACAATTGAGAGACACGCTTTGTGTGAATTACTCAAATTACTTTTACGATTATTGTTATTAAGGATTCATGGGACGAAAACCAATAGATAAAGAAAGAATAAATGATCCTCTAGCCAGGAAAAATATTATTGATGAACTGGCTGGCATTTATCTCAAATATGGTTTTGAAAAATTCACTATGAACACGATCGCAAAAAAATTAGGTCTCAGTAAAGCGACATTATATCGTTATTTTGCCTCGAAAGAGGAAATTTTGCAAGCTATAGTTGAGTTGAAGGTTCAAGAAATTGAGCATTATGAAAAAATGCTCAATAATCCTGATATAGAATTCTTCGAACGGTTTTTCAAAGGACTTAAAGATGCGTCATTGATGCTGGCTGAAATATCCGGTAAGTTCTTATATCAAACCCAAAAGAAACATCCAGAGTTGTTCAATTCACTTAATACGTTTCAAGATCGATCTCTTGAAATTGCCGCTAAATTTTACAAAACAGGTATTGAACTTGGTTATTTGAAAGATTGTGATGTTCACTATCTCTCACTTTTGGATAAAATGATCATCCAATCGCTTTCCAATCCAAAATTCTTGAAAAAATATGATGTGAATCCAAAGGAAATGATGGACTTCTACTATGACATCAAAACTGAAGGATTAATCAAATAGCCCTAAAGGGTTTTTAATGATCTTCTTTTGAACAATAAAAAAAAAGATGAGTTACTATTAAGTGTTTAAAACTATTATTTTTGTACTCGAAAAAAAAGAAATCAAAAATTAATCATGTCTGATACAACTTTTTATAAGCTTAAAGTAGCGGCTGTTGAACCAGAAACCGCTCAAGCAAGTACGATCACTTTTGACATACCAGAAGGTCAAAAAGAATTATTTCAATACGCTCAAGGGCAATATCTTACTCTAAAGTTTGATATTAACGGAAAAGAATTACGCCGTGCCTACTCTTTGTGCTCCAGTCCATTTATCGATGCCAAACCCATGATTGGTGTCAAACGCGTTGTGAATGGTATCGTTTCTAATCATATCAATGATTCTGTCAAAGTAGGTCAAGAGATCGATGTTATGCCACCACAAGGGAATTTCACAACAGAGATAAACCCCGAAGTAGCAAAAGACTACTTTTTAGTATGTGGAGGATCTGGTATTACGCCAATCTATTCGATCATAAAATCCGTTGTTGAACGCGAGCCAAAAAGTTGTGTTCATCTGATCTATGGTAATATGAATGAAGACAGTATCATGTTCAAAGATCAAATCGACCAACTTGAACAAAAATATAAAGGACAGCTCACAGTCACTCATGTGCTTGAGAAGCCTAATGAACGTAAAGAAGGTGGGTTCTTGGGTATGTTTGCCAAAAAGATTGTTGATTGGGAAGGTCTCAAAGGTCGTATTGGGGCTAAATTGATCAAATCAATCTACAACGAAAAAAGAGACCCGTCTAAAGGTATCGAATGCTTTTTATGTGGACCTGCAGGATTAATGCGTACTGGTGAGGATACATTTAAATCCCTCGAAATTGATGAAAAGCATATTCATGCTGAATGGTTTTCTACGGAACCCGTATCTAAAGAAGGTGCTATCACAAATGATGGAGCAAAAGCAATTGTTCAATTGAATGGAAAAAAGATCGAGGTCAATCTGTTACCTAATGAAACTATTTTAGATGGATTACTTCGAATCGATGAAGACCCACCTTACTCGTGTATGTCAGGTGCTTGTTCAACGTGTGTATGCAAAATCAAATCAGGTCATGCAGAAATGGAGCGTTGTTTAGCGTTGAGTGATGATGAAGTTACCAATGGATATCTTTTAAGTTGTTCGGCAATACCAACAACAGATGTTATTGAAATATCTTATGATGAATAAAAAAAAGGCTGCAATAGCAGCCTTTTTTTTATTTAAACTCAAACTTCCTATCTAGGGCTTGTTCCCTAACGGTCTTTATCATAATATTATCAAGACGGTTCTTATCGGAATGTTCTAAATCCTCTTTCTGTTTAGCCTGAATAAAAGCAAATCTTTTCTTTGTAATAGCTGAGATCTCCTTTTGGATCGATTCCCTTTCTTGTTTTTTTCGCTCTACATAAGCTAACTTCTCTTTCGTTGACATTGCCTTCATTTCCTCAGGTAAATACGCTTCTTCTAATTGCTCAATATCCATACTAGGCTCATCTTCTAATGCATCAATAACATCCCAACGTGAATTATTATACATCTTCTTATTTCCTTTCGATATGACTCGTTCAGCAACATTTGCCGCACCATAAGAAGCTGCATTTTGATCTTGTTTGATTTGTCTTGATCGATATTTTTCTCCTTCCTTACCATATCGAATATATGTTTCATTCAACGAAGAATTCAATTTCAATAATCGATCATCATAAGGCGTCTCAATATGAACTACTTTCTCATCCTGACTGATACACATGTATCGCCCTTTACCTCGTTCTGCCCCATCTTTCCAGTAGAGACGAACACCCTCATCACAATTACCACAATAGATGGTATTAATGACTATATCAGATACAACTGCAGATTCACATTTCTTCTTATAATCCACCATCCCTTGTGAAAAAGACTCATTTCCAGCAATGATGATCAACTTCAGATCCTCGGGATTATTACTCCAAGCCAAATGTTCTACCGCATCCCCAATCGTTAAGCCACAATATTCTTCCCCACCATCAGTACGTAATTCGAACAACTTTTCAGAAACAAGATCAAGATCTTTCGAAAGCGGTACAATCTGTTGCATGTATCCCTTTGTAGCTCCTACAGGTGTTTTTCCATATTCGTATAGTGCTAACTCTATATCTGGTGATTTACCACCTTTTGTTGAACTTGATAATTCATTCACCATTTTCCATAGTTGAGATTTAGCTTGTTCGATCAATCCATCCATACTACCACTCGTATCTAATAATAAGGCTACTTGGATCTTCGAGGAACGTGCGTCGGGTTCGTTCATCTCATTAGAAATTTGTTTTGTACTTAGCAAGGCGGCTGACCATAGTCCAGCCATAGCAATAAATTTTATCATATTTCATGTTTTTGTCTGTTACAATAGATGGTCATTACGTACATTTTGGTGTGCACTTTTGATTTTTAATTAGATTTTAACATTTTTTTGTAGCAGAACCTGATCTTTTTTTTCTCAACTATTCCTAGTATCTTACGATCAAATTCAAACATTTTATGGATTCCTTGATTGGTGTCGTTGGTTCTGGAAGTTTTGGTATTGCTATTGCTAATTTATTGGCAGAGAATGTCGATGTAATGCTGTATGCTAGACGTGAAGAGGTTTATGATCAGATTAAAGCACGTTCAGGTAAATTCTCTAATTTATCGGATAGGGTAAATGCTAACTTTAATCTCGAAGAATTATCGGAGCGTTGCCAACTGATCTTCCCCATTGTACCTTCTCAATCTTTTCGATCAATGATGAAAGATCTTGGACCCCATTTAACACCACGCCACTTTCTGATTCATGGAACAAAAGGTCTCGATCTATCAAACAAGCCCGATGACAGTCCGCTCAAGCTTGAACATATTAAAACAATGAGTCAAGTGATTCAAGACGACTCGATTGTTTGCAGGGTGGGTTGTTTATCCGGTCCTAACCTTTCCTCTGAGATTTTGGAA
>CAXQBA010000244.1:0-7758 GCA_964221885.1 Luminiphilus sp.
CTTCAGATTTGATAAACAATATAGTCAACCAACTAAAAATTCTATTTTGACACCTCCATCTGCCACGATTTGTGATGGACTCGGTCTTGGGGGTGGTCATTATTCATTAGACGCAGCCTGTGCAACATCATTATATGCCATCAAATTAGCTTGTGATGATTTGTTAATGGGAAAAAATGACTTGATGCTTGCAGGAGCTGTATGCGCATCAGATCAATTGTTCATTCATATGGGCTTTTCTATTTTTCATGCTTATGCTGGACACGAACAATTATTTGCTCCTTTTGATTCCAAATCAGGTGGATTGGTTTCATCTGAGGGTGCTGGTATGGTTGTCCTCAAACGACTATCAGATGCAGAAGCTGATGGCGATGAAATACTGGGTGTAATTTCAGGAATTGGTCTTTCAAATGATGGGAAAGGAAAGTTCTTACTTAGTCCGAACCCCAATGGACAACAACTTGCCTTTGAACGTGCTTATGAAGACTTTGCATTGGATCCAAATCAGACCAGTTATATCGAATGTCATGCCACAGGTACTCCATTAGGTGATCAAACTGAACTGAATTCAATTTCTGATTACTTTATCACTCATAATAATGCACCATTACTTGGTTCCGTGAAGTCGAATATGGGGCATCTATTAACTGCAGCCGGATTAACGGGCCTTTTTAAAGTTTTATTGAGTTTTAAACATCAATGTATCCCACCTAATCTAAATTTGGATCAACCCATATCGTCTGAAAATGGGTGGATCAAAGATGAGCATATGATTCGAGACCACATTCGATGGTCGGGACATCAAGCAGGTATTAATTCATTTGGTTTTGGTGGAACAAATGCCCACATGGTCATTCAAAAATATGTTCCAAGTGAATCCGTTAACCAGCTAAAAGAAAAAAGACAATCGAATTCATACTTTGATCAATCTTTATCCATAACAGTAATGGATGTTCATATTGGTTCATGTAATGGGATCGATTCCTTTAAAGATTTGATCTATGCAGGAAGTTCTCTAATGGATCCATTACCTAAAGGAAGATGGAAAGGTATGGAGTCATACAAAGATTTAATGCTCAAGTTTGGCTTAGAAACAGCTCCGAAAGGTGCTTTTATTGATCATATAGAATTAGATCTGTTACGGTACAAGATACAACCAAAAGAAGCAGAAACACTTGAACCGCAACAAGCCTTGATTCTCAAAGTAGCCGACAAGGCTATTCAAGATGCAGGATTGAATTCTGGTCAAAACGTAGCAGTTGTTATCGCCATGGAGTCCGAATTATCGATTCATCATTATTTATCTCGTTGGGACATGACCTGGCAGATCGAAAGAGTGCTCGAACAACAAGGAATCGAATTAAATCAGCAAGATAAGGAAGCACTCATTGAAGTATGTAAAGACGCCATATATCATAGAGAAGGGAATCAGACACCAAGCCAACATACCTCATTTGTTGGTAATATTATGGCAAGTCGAATTGCTGCACTTTGGGATTTTAATGGGCCTGCATTTACCGTCTCGTGTGGCGATCGATCCTCATTAAAGGCTCTAGAAATTGCACAACAGATGATTGCTTCAGGAGAGGTTGATGCCGTTGTTCTTGGTGCTGTTGATTTATCTGCTGGACTCGAAAAGGTACTCTTGAAAACAAATCAATTAAAACAACAGGCAGCCTCAAAACCAGGTATTTGCTATGATAAAGAACAAGATGGATGGCAAATTGGAGAAGGTGCTGCTGTTGTGGTTTTGGAGTCAACTTCATCTATCGGTAACAAGAATACTTATGCAGAATTGACCTTACATCCATCATTCGATACAATAAAAGATCTTGATTATATTGAACTAGATGCAAGTTTTGGTGAACAAAACACTAAAAATGAGTTATCATGGTTATCAAAAATAGGTGTTCAAAATAACCCTTGTGCAATCGGTTCAATAAAAGCAAATATTGGTCATTTAGAGGCGGCTTCTGGATTAGTATCATTAGTAAAAACAGTCCTTTGTATTCATCATCGATTTATCCCACAGCTGGCCAATTGGTCTGGTTTATTGCCAAATGACCTTTTCAATCAGAACACGTATATCGCTGAACGTTCTAAACCATGGTTCTCAAATAAAAAAGGATACAGCCGCCGTGCTGCAATTCATTTTGGAAATGGAATAGGCGCTGTTGTTTCCAAGTATAATTCATCTGAAAAAAGAAGTAACTCAGATTCAATTCTAAAAACGAATAGACATCTCGTTGTCATAGGAGCCAACGATCAGAACACACTCAAAGCTAAGGTGAAGGACTTGATCCATTCTTGCAATACAACCTCTTCCCCATTGAATGAACTTGTTAACGCCTTTCAATCTGTTGATGTTACCAAAATATTCAAGATTGTCATCTGTTGCTCTAATAAGGTACAATTGTTATCTGAACTTAACTATTTCAAAGATTCAATTGATGAAGCTTTTAGATCAAAAAGTGACCTAAAGACAATTCATGGTTCGTTCTTTACGACGAGGCCATTAGGCTCCTCAGCTAAAGTCGCCTTTGTTTACCCAGGTTCAGCTGCTGCTTATGAAGGCTTGGGAAGCGGTTTGTTTGATCTGTATCCATCTTTACATGAATATATGGAAGATTTGGTACCAGATATGTACACATATAGTGGTTCACATTATCTATTTCCAGAAAAGCAGCAAACTACAGATACATCTGTACCCATTCAATCTGATGCAATCAGTATGATGACTACAGGTGTTTTTTATGCAGCTACCTACACGCATATTCTACAAGATATTTTTAATATTCAACCAGACTATGCACTTGGATATAGCATGGGAGAGTCTGCAAGTATGTGGTATTCTTTAGGCGTTTGGGATAGTCACCATACATCTTTATTTCGATCTTCAAATCTTTTTAAAAATGAATTATCGGGTGATCTTAACCTTTTGGCAAAACAATGGAATGTATCTACTGATCGAGCAAAAGAAACCTGGATGAGTTGTATTGTTTTTTGCAACAATTCAATTTTAGCAGATTGGATAGCTGAAACAGATGATGTCTATTTAACCTTTATCAACTCAACTAATGAATGTATTGTATCAGGACGTAGAAAAACCATTGAAGCCTATCTTAAAAGCCAATCTATTCGATATATAGTCGTTCCATTCCAAAACATTATACATCATGACTTCTGTAGAGAAGCAGATGATGAACTTTATGCAATGCATCATTTTCCGATTGCTAATAAGAACATTAAGGTGAAAAATAAGATTAAATTTTGGTCATCAATCAATCGAAAACCTTTGCCAATAGATTCGGCTCAAATTGCTCGGAATTCATGTGAGGTATGTTATAATTCGGTTCATTTCCCTCAAACGGTTCGTGATATCTACCAGGATGGTGCTCGAATATTTATTGAAACAGGAGCCAATGCCACTTGCAGTACATGGATAAATTCCATATTAGCTGAAGAACCTCATTTATCCATTCATTTAAATAAAAAAGGTACTGATGAACAAAAGAGTCTATTCCAAGCATTAGCCTGTTTGATCAGTCACGGTTTGGAACTCAATATCAGCCAATGGCAAAATATTAATGATCAACCTAATCAAAAAAAGAAATTTATAAAAGAGATCAAAGTTGGTGGTCATGATATGTATACCTTATTTCAGAATGAGGTTTTACAAAAAAGATATCAATCGGCTACTATAAATAAAAAATTAGTTTCCTCTGTAGATACGCAGGAAAACAATTCAGACTTAATATCATTCGTATCAAATGAATTGCCTAAAAATCAATCATATACAACAACTTTAGAAAACCAAGCTATGGAAGTAATCACATCTAAAAAAAGCCAAATCAATCAACGAATAGGTGAAAACGGTTTGCGCCTTCAAGACTACGAACAAGGTGAGCAATTAAAAGGAAAAACCATCATCTTCGATCAAGAGGATCTAAAAGAGTTTGCTACTGGAAAGATCTCAAATGTTTTTGGTACTGAGTATACCGAAATAGATACCTATTCACGTCGGGTAATGCTTCCTATGGATCCTTATTTGCTAGTAAGTCGTGTTACCAAACTGAACGCCAAACTTGGCGAATTCAAACCTTCTTTTATGCAAACTGAATATGATATTCCATACAACGCATGGTTTACCACAGACCGTCAGATTCCATGGGCTGTTTCCGTTGAATCTGGTCAGTGTGATCTGATGTTGATCTCCTATTTGGGGATCGACCTGGAAAATAGAGGTGATTTGGTATATCGATTACTTGATTGCACCTTGACCTTTGTTGATGACCTTCCCTTTGAAGGACAAACACTACGGTATGATATATCCATTAACTCGTTTGTTAGAAATGGAGACAATCTATTATTCTTCTTTAGCTATGATTGTTATGTTGAGGATCGATTAATTTTAAAAATGAGAAATGGATGTGCAGGTTTCTTTACAGATGAACAACTTTCAGATGGGCAAGGTGTCATCTACAAAGAGGAAGAAATTAAAGCAAAAGCTAATTCTAAAAAACCTCCGTTCACACCATTACTTTTCACCAAGAAACGTTCTTTTTCAAAAGAGGACTTACGCCATTTAATCCAAGGAGATATGGAGAAATGTTTTGATAACATCTCCTATTTTGCAAATGGTAGAAATACATCGTTGCGTTTACCACCAGAGCAAATACTCATGATCGATCGAATCACGCATGTTGATTTACAAGGTGGCGCTTACGGATTGGGGCTTATTACAGCAGAGAAAGACCTACATCCAGATGATTGGTACTTTCCATGCCACTTCCGAGATGATGAGGTATTAGCTGGATCTTTACAAGCTGAAGGTGGTGGAAATTTACTTCGTTTCTTTATGCTCATGTTAGGCTTGCAACGTATGGTTAAGGATGGTAGATACCAACCCGTCTTTGACCTCCCTCAGAAAGTTCGATGTCGTAAGCAAGTAGTTCCAGGTGTTGATACCACATTGATTTATCGTTTAGAGGTTAAAGAGATTGGATTGATCCCGAATCCATATGTAATTGGGGATCTGGAGATCATTTCCAATGGAATCATTACAGTACATTTTGAGAATCTTGGGCTGCAACTTCGCGAAAAAACTAATCCTAGGTATTTAGAGAATGAATCTTCAATCTATGTATCTCCCCGATCAGAGGGTGCCTTACTCAATGAAAAGGACATTACACATTTTGCTTTGGATAATCTATCAAGCTGTTTTGGTTCAGACTTTAGCTGTTATGATGGTCGCACGGTATCGAGACAGCCAAATACTGATCTTCAGTTAATTTCAAGAGTATTAAAAATAGATGGACAACGAGGCAACTTTAAACAACCATCTACCATATATGCTGAATATGATGTTCCAAAATCACCTTGGTATTATGAGCAAAATAGTTTTGAATCCATGCCGTATTCAGTTTTGATGGAAATTGCCTTACAGCCCTGTGGGTTACTAGGAGCATACCTTGGATCAACACTCCCCTTTTCAGATAAGAACCTTTTCTTTCGGAATTTAGATGGAGAGGGATCTCTTTTGGATATTGCCAACGATACAGATTTCAGAGGAAAAACCATCAAAAATAAAGCTGTGCTAGTATCTTCCGTGTCTTTAGCGGGTACTGTATTACAAAACTATACATTTGAATTAAGTGTGGATGATACGGTGTTTTACACTGGAAGTTCTTCGTTTGGCTTCTTCCCTGAAGAGGCTTTAGCGCAACAGGTCGGCCTTGATAATGGACAATCGTATCCAGCTTGGTATGTTGAAAATAATATTGCCTCATCCGACTATATGCGAATCAACTTGGATTCATTATATGGCTCCATGAAACTCTTCAAGGCACCAGATGAGAAGCCACACTGGAAATTATCGGGTGACCAACTTCGATTGATTGATACAGTCATTCTGATGAAAAATGGAGGGCAATTTGGTCAGGGTTATTTACATGCTACACGTGATGTTCGGTCATATGATTGGTTCTTTACGTGTCATTTCTATCAAGATCCTGTAATGCCTGGTTCTCTTGGTGTTGAGGCTATTTTTCAAGCCATGCAAACATATGCTATACAACAAGATATAGCCAAAAATATGATCGATCCTGTTTTTGTACAGTCCAGCAACCATAAAATTGAATGGAAATATAGAGGACAAATTCTCCAAAACAGCGAACAAATGCATCTCGAAGTACATATAAAAGAAACCATTGACAAACAAGGTAAGATACAGATCATAGGAGATGCATTTTTATGGAATGGATCGATGCGAATTTATCAGGTATCGAATATTTCACTCTCCATTATTGACAAAAACCTATTACGTTAATTTATTTACGATAATCAAAGAAATCATGCATCATCAACACAAGTTATATTGGCAAGGATCACCTCGACAGATTCGATTTGATAAAGAGGGAATGAACGAAAAGATCCAACTTTTAGATCAACCTGTATTCATATTACAAGATCACGCTGGGCGCATTGGTGTGGCAAATGAAGGAAGTTTCAGTACGAATACTAAGGGTGTAAAATTATTAGCGATGATCAATCCTTTGGAAGCAAAAGACCTTGGTGATCCCTTGTTCAGAGAAACCTACGGTCTTCGCTTTAATTACAAAACAGGAGCTATGGCCAATGGAATTGCATCTGAAGATTTGGTTATTGCGATGGCTAAATATGGTTTTTTAGGCTCTTTTGGTGCAGCAGGTTTGGTCCCAAAACGGGTTGGACAAGCTATTGATACCATAAAAAATGCTGTTTCAGATAATGCCTATGCCGTTAATCTGATACATAGTCCTAATGAACCTGCTTTAGAACGAGGTGCCGTGGAGCAGTTTATTTCAAAAGGAGTTACAGTTGTAGAGGCTTCTGCTTTTTTAGGTTTGACTGAAAACATTGTGTATTACCGAATTTCAGGATTGGAAAAGATTCAAGAGGGGATCAACATACGACATAAGGTTATTGCAAAGATTTCACGTAAAGAAGTGGCAATTCAGTTCATGCGTCCTGCCCCTCAGAAGTTTATCAATCAGCTTCTTGAAAAAGGAAAGATAACGCAACAGCAGGCTGATTTAGCTCGTCTTGTACCCATGGCAGATGATATTACCGTAGAAGCTGATTCGGGTGGCCATACAGATAATCGTCCTTTAGTTACACTCTTGCCATCCATTATCCGATTACGTGATTCGATCCAAAAAGAATTTGGTTACTCTCAGATGATACGAATTGGTGCAGCTGGAGGTATTTCTACCCCAGAGTCTGCATTATCAGCCTTTATGATGGGTGCTGCTTATATAGTAACAGGATCCGTCAATCAAGCTTGTCTTGAGGCAGGTACTTCTGATCACGTTCGTTCACTTCTTGCTACTGTTTCACAAACCGATGTGATGATGGCTCCTGCTTCTGATATGTTTGAAATGGGTGTAGAATTACAAGTCTTAAAGAAGGGTACTCTATTTGGTCCAAGGGCAAAAAAGCTTTACGACCTGTATAGTCGTTACTCATCCATCGAGACCATACCAATTGATGAACGTATAAAATTAGAGAAAACCGTTTTTAGAGCTACATTTGATGAAATCTGGCAACATTGTATTGACTTTTTTACAGAGCGAGATCCTATTCAGATACAACGTGCTCAAGACAATCCAAAACGTAAAATGGCCTTGATCTTTCGATGGTATCTGGGACTATCTTCAAATTGGGCTAATTCGGGTAATCTTGATCGTAGAACAGATATGCAAATATGGTGTGGCCCTG
>CAXQBA010000245.1:0-3534 GCA_964221885.1 Luminiphilus sp.
CAAAAGAATCAGTATCAATTAATGCTATCTAGACGATTCATAAAAAGAAATTCAGAGTGGCTCCCAAATATTATTAATCAGGAGGGTGTTCACTGCATACATCCTCATCTAACTTATTGGCGAGAAAAATTTCTTTTGTTTTTTTCCACTAATAGAAAAGGTAGTAAGGGAGGCTTTGATATCTGGATGAGTATTTATGATCCTGATCAAGATTTTTTTTCTGCACCTGTTAATACTGGAGATCAATTAAATACCATTCATAACGAAATCGCCCCTATTTTTGACATAGCTTCTGAACGGCTCTATTTTTCTTCCAATGGGCATATATCGATGGGGTCATATGATATTAATTATGCTTATTTAGATGGACTCCAATGGCGCGGCGTGACCAATTGTATGCTCTACAATACCCCAGGCTCCGATTTTATGATCAAGGCTACTCGATCTGTGAAAAAATATGTTCATCAGAAAGGACATTCGAATTCTTATGTATTACATTATTCCATTTCTACTCCTGATTCAACATTGATTTTATTTCAGTTTATGCCCACTGAAACTGATATGATGTTAGATGTTTTGGAACAGAATGATACCGTGTTCAGTAGTATATTAATTAATGATTCGTTGTCGATTCTTTTGAAAAATAAGACAAAATACCAATTATTATTTTCGTCAGATGGATACGAAACGACTCAATTTGAATTAAACCTTGATGATTATTTACCCAACAAGACTGTACAGATACCATCATTGAAATTGGATAAGAATATTCAGATTTTTAGCTATAAAATTCAATTGGCCGCCGTTAAAAATATTCGTATGAATCTCTTTGATCTAGTACGTATGTATGGAGATATTAGTATTCATTCGACAGATAATAATTTAAGTCGTATTATATTGACAACTTGGAATAGTGAGAAAAGGGCGGAAGTAGAAAGGTATTTATCCCAGATTAGGGAGTTTTAATGGGTTGAGGATGCTTTCATTGTTACTTATATCAACGGAATACGACAATAAAAAAAAGGATCACAAACTTTGATCCTTTTTTTTATTCTTATTGCGAAACTAATTCCTCTTCAGGCTTTTCATTGGTCAGTTGAGCTCGAATCTTATATTCAATTTCCTCAGCAAGTTCTGGATTGTCTTTGAAAAACTGCTTTGCTGCATCTCTACCTTGTGCAATCTTGCTATCAAGGTAACTGTACCAAGAACCACTTTTCTTGATGATATCAAATTCAACACCTAGATCAACGATCTCTCCTGTTTTTGAAATGCCTTCACCATACATGATATCAAACTCGGCAATACGGAATGGGGGTGCAAGTTTGTTTTTTACAATTTTTACTTTGACATGATTACCGTTCACTTCTCCTTCACGGTTCTTAAGAGCACCACCTGATCTTCTGATATCCAGACGTTGCGTTGCATAAAATTTAAGTGCATTACCACCCGTGGTTGTTTCTGGATTACCAAACATAACACCGATTTTTTCACGAAGTTGATTGATAAAGATGCAACAACAGTTCGTTTTTCCAATCGCTGATGTTAGTTTACGCATGGCTTGTGACATCAATCTTGCTTGTAAACCCATTTTAGAATCACCCATTTCGCCTTCAATCTCACTTTTCGGTACTAAAGCAGCTACAGAATCTATTACAAGAATATCTATAGCACCTGATCGTATTAAATTTTCAGCTATTTCAAGTGCTTGTTCACCGTAGTCTGGCTGTGAAAAAATGAGTTCATCAACGTTAACGCCTAAACTTTCTGCATAATATCTATCGAATGCATGTTCGGCGTCGATGAAGGCAGCAATACCTCCACTTTTTTGACATTCAGCTATAGCATGTATAGCTATTGTTGTCTTACCAGATGATTCGGGACCATAAATTTCAATGATACGTCCTTTGGGGAATCCATTTGTTCCAAGACACGTATCCAGTGCAATAGAACCTGTTGAAATAGATTCAACTTTTTCAGTGGCTTTATCACCTAATCGCATGATAGCACCCTGACCGTATGTTTTCTTAAGACGGTCTAGTGTTGTATTAAGTGCTTTTAGTTTATTTGTTTTATCATTATTGTCACCCATTACATTTGTGATTTAGATAGGAAATATAGCCCCTTTTTAAAATGAAACTATTTGTTTCCCTGTGATTAAATTCGAACGTTTCTGTAAAATTATTAAAAAAAAAGTCAATAAGCAAATATTTGTTTAATAAAAATTGACCAAAGAAAACAAATTGTTTGAAAAAATACGTTTCATGAGTATACCGTAGCTTTACCACACAAAGTGTGAATTTATTTACCTACTTTTACAGTGGAACAACTTTTTTTTAATGTTTTGCATCCATATATAAAAAGAATTCATGAAACGTTTTGTTCAAGTCTTACCCCTTTTGATCTGGATTTTGTTCTCTCTTCTATCTTGTAATGGAGGCGGGACAAAAAAATATAAGGTAACGCCTAATTCGTACGGAAAACCTAATTCTATACTATTATTGTGTGATCCGTATTATCTGACATCGGCTGTTGGAGATTCCTTTAAGATTCGGTTTGAATCTCTCTTTCCCGTTACACCGCAGGAGGAGCCATTGTATGATGTTCGATATACCAAGTTCAATGAATTTCAAGAGGCCAAGATTTTAAAGACACATCGTACCATATTAATGTTTGCAGCCTTAGATGATAAAAATGATCAAGTTGCTGATTTGATAAGGCAATCACTTGGGGAGAAAAAAATAAAACGAGCTCTTACAGATCGTTCCTATCGTTTGGCCTTACAAAAAGACCGATGGGCTTCTGGCCAAATGGTTATTTATTGGTTTGCACCTGATCGTCAGCAATTGCTCGAAAGTATTTCACAGGATTATGAAAAAGTTATGAATGTGATCAATAAGGAAGATGCTGCATACTATTTGGATATGATCTTTGTTCCCGGTCAGAATAGGGCGGCAAGTCAGCAAATCGCAGAAACATTATCCTTTGATATCCAGATACCAAGGGAATATATTATTGCACACATTGATTCTCAAGCTGTATGGTTGCGAAGAGAAACCGATGAAATAAGCAGTAATCTTTTCTTTTACAGTTTACCCATGGTTGATTCTAATCGTGCTGTCATTGAGAATTTCACAAAGACCCGTAACAGATTGACCAAGACCTATTTTTCTACTTGGGTCGAGGGATCCTATATGCGGGTTGATAATCGTGTGCTTCCGATCGTATTTGAAAATATGACCATTCAAGGAAGAAACACGTTACAGGCAAGAGGACTTTGGGCTATGGTGAATGATTTTATGGGTGGCTCATTCATCAGTTATGTCATTGAGGATGTTGCTAAGGAACGTATCCTTTTTATGGATGGGTTTGTACATGCTCCAGGACAGCGAAAACGCCCTGAATTACGCAAATTAGATCTTATTTTTTCCACATTGAAGCTTTAAGAGCCTGTATTATTTTCAACTAGAATATGAAACCGAGTGTATTTCGGCATTCTATGGGTATAAAATCTATTTTTCAATAGGCTTATTT
>CAXQBA010000246.1:0-4778 GCA_964221885.1 Luminiphilus sp.
TTCTAACGACGTAAGTTTAGTTGTTGAAAATAACGTAGTCAATGATCAACCACAATTGATCGCACCTACAACTGATGTTTTAATCAGCGCAGGAGGTACTATGGATCTAGCTGGAACAACCATGGAGGTCAAAGATGCTTTTGACAATCAAGGTACTATATCGAATGGTACAGTACGTATCAGTGGTACGTCCCTGCAATCCGTTAATCTTGGTACATTAGATGCTGTTGAAATAGCTAACTCAGCTGGTGTTCGCTTATCTGCAAATGCTCGAGTAACAGAAGTATTGATCCTTGACAATGGTAATTTAGATCTGAATGGTAATGATTTAGTTCTTGCCTCTGATGCAAACGGTACAGCAATGATCGTTGATAACGGTGGAACAATTTCAGGTAACGTTACTGCACAAAAATTTATCGGTGGATCGAATGGATGGCATTATGTAACATCACCAATGATCGGTCAGACTGTGGCTGATATTGAAGATGACTTTAACACTCCTCCCGTATCATATTTCTATGATGAATCAAATCCTTCACCAGATTACATGGATGGATGGGTCGTATCTCAAAGTACCGATGCACTTGGTGTTGGCCAGGGTATTGGATTGTACTTACCTAATGTAGCGGTTACACCTTCTACTCTAGTATTCAATGGTGCACCTAGAACTGGAGCTATGACAGCAACGGTAACGCGAACTGCCACTGTTGGAACAGTAACAGATCCTAATAAAGATCCGGAAGGATGGAATTTTGTTGCCAATGCGTATCCTTCACCAATGCGTTTCTCTGATTTCTATGCATTGAATTCTAATGTGATCGAGAACTCAGTATATATTTGGGATCCTGCTGCAAATGCGTACATACACTTTTCAAATGGTGTTTCTTCGCCAGCTGGTTACACAGATTACATTCCAGCCTACCAAGGGTTCTATGTTCGTGTGAAAAATATTGGAACTTACACATTGAATTTCAACAATTCGATTCGTGTAACAGATCCTGGTCAAGCTACATCACCGTTCTACAAAACAACAACTAAACACCTTATGCGTTTAGAGTTTTCTAACCAGGTGTTTGTGAATGAAACTGTCGTTAATTTCGATGATAATGCTACTGCGAATTTTGATAGCGAGCATGATGCACACTATTTATTCAGTGAAGATGCTAATGCCATTGAGGTAGCTAGTCAGTTGAGTTCAGGTGTTTTAGCTATTAACTCATTACCAAAACCAATTTTAGGTGGTGTAACCATGATTCCTTTAATGTTTGAATCTAAAACAAATGGTCTTCACACGGTTAATTTGAAAGAATTCTCTAATTTTGGTATGAATGATATCGTTTATCTAGTTGATCACAAACTTGGCATCACGCATAACTTGAATAGTGGCGACTACACGTTCTCACATGCAACATCTGATGCACCAGGCAGATTCGAGCTTCATTTATTTGCTGGTATGGTTTCATCTGTTGAAGACGTTATTGTAAATGACTATCGTGTTAACAGATCTGGGAATCAGAGCATGATCATGTCACCAGATGAGTTGAACAATCAACACATTCAGGTTATATCATATGATGGTAAAGTCTTATTCGACCTACCAAATCAAATGATAACAAATGGTATGAACCTTATTGAAATACCAGGTGACCTTCAAAACAATCAAGTTTTCTTACTTCGTCTAGTTGACAAGAATAGAACCTTTAAATTTATGTGGTAATAATAAATAAAAACACACATACGAGGTGATATGCAGTTGCATATCACCTCTTTTTTTTAGAATCTGTCCAAAAAATGGAAAAAATAAAACATAGCCATTTACACAAATAGTTGATATTCAGAAATATACACATTGGCATTGAAATTGAAAATAACATGTTAACCTTTTAAAACTAAAAACATCCATAACCATGAATTTTTCTAAAATCTCATTACAATTGATTGCATTCACTATACTTTTAGTGTCTTCTTTTACGCTCGTAACAGCTCAAACGTATCAAACGGTAGCTGATGGAAACTGGCAATCTCAAGGAACTTGGCTGAATGGTAATAAACCAAACATCAATAACAAAATTGGTAACAATGTCCATATTCTTATATCTCACGATGTCACGCTACAAGGTAAAGATGTAGAGATTAATGGAAATAACAATACCCTTCTAGAGATCAATGGTGGTAAACTTCATGGAAATGGTAGTGGTATGAAGAAATTAATCATATTGGACGGTACGTTCAAAGCTATTAATGCAGAAGTTGAATTTGAATCTGTTGAGAACTACGACAAGCTAGAATTAGAGTCTAGTTGTATGACCGTTTTCAATGGAGATTTTATAAATGATGGTGGTGACTGTACATTTACATCTGCTTGTTTGAACGTAACCAATGGAAATGTAGGTAATATTGGAAATGCTACTATGACTGGTACTATTTCTGCTTTAAATATTCCAAATGGTAATGCAGCAAATACAAGCTCTGTGTGGAACACAATAACTAACGATTTTCATGTTAGTGGAAGTATCACAGCACCAATAGCTAATTTTACAACTTCACAAACTAGTGCTTGGATGAATGCTCATTTTGCAACTTGTCAATGTTCTGTTATTATACCATCTAATAGTGCATCGAATAAAACAGGTCTGTGGTCAGATCCAACTCTTTGGACAAATGGATTGCCAGGAGCAGATACAGATATTCAATTGAATAATGATGTTACATTAGACGTTGATCATACGGTAAACGATGGTAAAACTATTTCTCTTGGTAGTGGTGTTACTCTAACGATACAATCAGGAAAATTATTAACGATCAGTGGTATTCTTCAGAATGATGGTACTATTGATGGTCAAGTAAAAATCCAGAACAATAGTAATGTCACGATGGATTTAGGTGATATCAGCACACTTGAGTTGTCAATGCCTGGCAATACTTTAACTACATCTGCAAGTTCAATTATAACTAATAAGCTTAAATTGACGGATGGCACTATCAATACAAACAATAATTCATTTACATTACAAGCTGACCAGAATAAAACGGCTTTAGTTGAGCAATTAAATGGTACCGTATCAGGTGATGTTACAGTGCAGCAATACTTCAACAACAGTGATGGACATCATTTCTTATCAACACCTGTTTCAGGTGCAACCTTACAAGAATTGAATGATGATATCAACTTGAATTATTCAGCTGGCGTTCCTAATATTTACATGTATGATGAAACAGATCCTTCTCCAGATTATGGCGATGGATGGGTATCACCATCATCTCTCAACAGTGGACTTACCGCTGGCGTGGGTTACACGAGTTGGTTTCCTACCACAGGTGGTATGACTGTTGACATTACTGGAGCTCTTCAGAATGGTTCATACTCCATACCATTAACATACACACCATCAAACGGTACTCCACCTGATCCGAATAGTATCCCAGAAGGATGGAACTTTATTGGAAACCCATATCCATCTCCTATTAATGCAGATATGATCCAGATGTTGGGTGCTCAAAACCTAGCCAATTCGATATACATTTTGGATGCAACTAGTAATAATTAGAGTAGTTATGTCAATGGTGTATCATCACCTAGTACATTCAGTAAATACATCCCTGCAATGCAAGGTTTCTGGGTAAAAGTCTCTGCACCGAGTACCCTAATCATCAATAATTCAGTTCGTGTAACAGATCCAATGATTCAAACTAAGGCACTAAAAACTCAGTTTACTGATGGTCTAGTTCGTTTACAAATCAGTACATCAAACGATGTGAATGAGACCGTATTTCGTTTCAATGCAAACGCTACTGATGCATTTGATGATGCATTTGATGCACATTACATTAAAAATGGTCAAGCTGGTCAGATTGAATTCGGTAGTTTGATAGCCAATACAATTTACAGAATCAATAGTATACCTAATTTAGGTACCGATTCGGTTGAAGTACCCTTATTTGTGACAGATCTTGTTGGTCAACAACACTCGATATCTATTTCTGAAATGATCAATTTACCTACAAACGATAAAGTGATGCTTGTTGACCACTTCTTGTCAATCGAACATGATCTATCTGTCTCAGATTATACATATACATCCTCAAATCAACAAACATCGAGTCGTTTCTCTGTACGATTTGTACCAGCAGTTGTAAATACAACTACTGAAATTCAAGATTCATTTGATGAGACGATTGTATACATGAATGAGGGACGGTTAAACATCAGTAATACAGTTTCGAGAACGGATCAAATGGTACGTATCTTAAATCAGTTAGGCCAAGTTATTCATTCCGAAAAAGTAGCTCAAACTGGTCAATATACTATTTCATTGAATGAAGCCAAAGGTTTTATTTTCATTGATCAAGGGAACAACAATGTTATTCGATATTTCATTCCATAATGCAACCAAATACATTAATTAACGTAATTTTCTCTAGTAACCTTTAAAATACTTTACCATGAATTTTAGATTTGATTTCAAAGACAAAGTGCTTTTAGCATGCTTGTTTATTGTAGCTTACTCAGTGGGTGCAATGGCGGGTCCTCCTCCACCTCCAGCCGTTCCAATCGATGCAGGAATATCTGTTCTAGTAGTTGCCGCCGTAGGATATGGTGCTACAAATATGAGAAAAAAAGAAGCAGACGACTCTGAGTCTATCTGATCACACGCCAAATTAATATGCCTAACCTCCCCTTTTATGATGTTCTAATTAATTTTAGATCAAAGAATCCTAAGTTATTCACCTTCGCAACAAGGTTCATATGCTTATTCTTTATCTTTAAATGCTACTTT
>CAXQBA010000247.1:0-5384 GCA_964221885.1 Luminiphilus sp.
TAATTGAACACCATGTTTGCCCCAGTATTTTACTAAGGCTATATTTGAAGGACTACGCCAAGTGATCGCCATTGTTTTTTTTGTAAAACTAAAAAGATTCGTGGTTTAATACATCAATTTTCTAAGATTAAATCACCGTATGTGAAAACAACATCATGACCTTTTGATTTAAAGTAAGCTAACGTTTCATCATTGCTTTTGTCGCTAGTAGCTAAGACAAAGTCACCACCCCAGCCGCCTAAGGATTTAACCTCACCCCAAAAGTCGTCAAAATAGAGTTCTTTTGCTCTTGGTTGTTTTATGATCATCTGAACAAGCAACTCATGTTCCTCTAATAGTGAGTTGAAGCCAGAAAAATCAACGGGGTCTCTAGCCATGTCGTGCGTAATCTGATTGATACGTCCAATCGGCTCTATTCGTTCGTCCTCTGGTGTGACAATATAATGAACCATAGCCTCTTTAGTGTTTTGCTTTTTACCTAGATATACAAAATAGAGCTTATCCTTATAGTGGGGGTTGAATGGTGAGTCGTCCCACCGGTTTTTGCCATTGAATTTCTGAAATAAAATGGGTCCAGTTGCTCTGGCAGCTGCAATATCGTAGCCAGAACCACCAAAGGTTTCCATGAGCAATCGGAACGGATCGACGTTGGCCCATTGCGAAATAAGATCGATCAGAGTTGAGCTAGAGCCTAAGCCCCAATTTCTATCAAAATCAAGGTGTGTTTCAACTGCTAAACTTGTGTTTACAGGAAGAAAGTCAGGATTCATTTTCCGAGCAACCAGCAAAATATCCGTTAGTGTTTCAGCTACTTGTTTATGGTCATCGTCCCCATTTGAAGATTTGCAACTCAGTTCCGTCAAATCAAAGGAGGCCTCAAACCAGGTTACTTGATCTTTGTGATAACTAACCCATTGTAAAAGGTTACCATCCTCTGAACTTGGTGATATAGTAAGGTGTTGACCCAGTTTAGTGGGTAGTGCCAATGCGATCGCTCCGTCAGTCACGAAGTATTCAGCCGTCAAAAGGAGTTTACCGTTGGCTGTATATTTTTTTTCTTGAGGATGTACCATGATATTCGCTTTTATCTCAATGTTAGATATTAAATATAGCGAATTTTTTTATACATGAAATATGGAATTTGCAAATAACTGGATTATATGCCGAGTTCCTTTCTTAGTTTCTGAAAAGCATTTCCAGATTGATTCCAATATGCCGAGCGTATCTGTTTATCTAGAGTTCCCTGGTAAATGATGTAGCTATCATCGTGCGAACTGTATTCCTTCCAAGATCGGATGGTATGTGGAAATGCCGAGTCATAGGTTATATCAAAGCGTATATGAAGGTCTGGAAAATGGAGCGTATATATACTTATTTCAGAACCTGTCGTGTTTTTAGCAATGGCTTTAACGGCTTTAAATTCGGTATGTTTAAATCGGAGATGATTGCAATTCCTAAGTACATTAATAGTTCCTTGTGGCAGTTTGGATGGATCAAGCCGTACCTGATTCCACAATTCGTCTTCAAACCAAACATTACGGATTGTAAGGTCTTTGTCTGACTCACGTTCGAAATACGACCTTGATTGAATTCGATAGGCATCCTTTTTTCTATTGATTTGCAAAAACGTTTGACCACACCAATCCTGTACGGTATGACTTAGTTTTTCAAGTCGTTTGTCATCATAGATAGCAGAAAAAACAGATAGCATGGTAGAATAGTCGTAGATACCAGTGATAAAGCGATCAATCTTGTTCAGTTTCAGGATGGCTTTCGTTTTTGAGGATGGGGAATTGCTTTTAACTTGTTTCTCAGCATTAAAATGCTCTGTTACAAAAATGAAGATGCTTTTTCCTTCTCTGGGTTGTCCATAACGACGTTGTTCGATCGTGTAAACATTGATTTCACCTAAACCATTATACCAATAGGCATTAAATTGCGTTGAGGGTTTTGTGTTGTGGGTATCGCTTTGAGCATCCGACAAATTACAGGCGGATAGTGCAAGAGATATAATAAATATGTATATTTTAACGTAAGACATAGTAGATGAAAAATGATAATATACAATGATTAATACAATAACGATCTTTTTGTTTAGTAGTTTTTTCATGATCGCTTCGTGTGTTCAGGGACAGACCTTGGTGGATGACACAAGAGAATTAAAGGTTTTATTATTTGAGAACCTGGAAAAGGGGAAACGAAAGATCGTTAGTTTGGGAGCTACCGTTCGATACAAATTAGATAGTGAGAAAGGACTTTACAAGGGGACGGTTGAAGCAATCGGCGATGATTTTTTTGTAGTTGACAATAAAAAAATTCTTTTCAGGGATTGTGCAAAAATTTCTGGGCGCGTATATAATGAAAATCAAATACTAGGGGGTGTATTGACAGGAATTGGAGTAGCTAGTATTTCGTTTGGAGGGACGTTCTTAGCAACAGGATCTTTTTCGGTGGGCGTGGCTTCAGTAGTGACAGCTGCTGCATTGATTGGTGTTGGGATTTATATTGTGATGCAACACAAGACCTTCAACTTGAATAAAGGTTGGACGGTACACGGAGCTACCATTCGTTACAACCCTAATTTATAAGGGATCAAAAAAAGGGGAGCATCAAACTGATACCCCCCTTTTGAGTTTTTCAATGCTTATGGTCTTTCGTCTGTTTTGACTTCTGGCTTAAGAGTAATGCTGAGCATATTCTCAAGATCGATACATTTTTTAGCCATTTCATGAATTTCTTCAAGGGTCATACTGTCCAACAACTCATAATATTTTGAGTCACCCATTTTCATATGACTGAATTTGGACATATTCCCTAAGCGACCTAACCAAAAACGGTTCTTTTCAAGATCTGATTCTCTAGATCTACGTAGTGTTTCCTTTACTTTATCAAAATTCTTTTGACTAGGGCCGTTCTTTTGAAGGGCTTTTATTTCCTCCTTTACGGCATCCATTAGTTCCTCAACTCTATCAGGAGCACATTGGAAGAAAACAGTAAGGTCAGATAATACTTCTGGTTCCATAACCATACGGCCACCAACATACGGACTGTACACACCGCCTTTGTCTTCTCGTAAATTTTCCCGAACCATGATCGAGAGAACACGTGACATGAATGTGAACATCATAGAGTTTTTGTCGCTGTATTCCATCTCTTTAACAAAGCCCATATATACATTAGCTTGTGGGGCCAACCCTTTCTTAAGAGATACTGCTGCATTTTCTGCATGACCGATGTTTCTGTCAACCCACTTCTCAGACACACCTGTAGAAGGAAGACTTCCTAGATACGTTTCGATCATTGGGATCAATTTCTCTTCTTCAAAGTTTCCGACAAACACAAAGGTATAGTCGTTAAAATTACTAAAACGCTCTTTATAGATATCGTAGGTTCTGTCAAAGTCAACCTTTTCAATATCCTCAAGACTTGGCATCATCTTTTTACGAATACTCTTGTTGTTTTTCACCTGACCGATCTCGTTTTGGAAATACATCATTGGATTCGACATGGCATTTTTCACATTCTCCTGCATCGAAGAGATCATCTTATCAAAAGCATCCTTGTCTTTACGAGGGCTTGTACCATACAAATGAATCAGTTTCAACATTGTTTCAACATCTTCTACAGAGGAAGAACCCGAAAAACCATCATACAGCTCTGCAACATATGGACCGACCTGAACTCGTTTTCCTGTTAATTTTCGGTCAAGGGCTATTTTGTCGAATTCACCGACACCAGACTCTAGAACTAAAAGATTTGACATATCTGCGGAGAAAAAGTCTTCGTCATCATACATAGATGTACCCCCTGGGCTATACGCGCTAAGAAGGATCTGGTCGTTTTGAAAAGATGTTTTCTTCAAGATCACTTTCACACCATTTGAAAGTGTCAAAAGCGTACTTTCCATTGATTTATCACCAAAGGGTTCACGTTTTGCAACAGCACCTTTTTTCGGCATATTTTGGATTAAAGGCATATCAGTGAACTTATCTTTGTAAGCTTCAGGCTGCATTTCAGCCGCATTGTTGATGATCGATCGAATGGCGTCTTCTTCAGGCATATTCTGAGAAGCTGGACCAGTGATCACAACAGATCGGTTTGTTTCAATGATCCATTGTCTTGCTAGCTCATTGATCTCTTTAAGGCTGATACTAGGTAAGAACTCCTTGGCTAGATTATAATTCTTTTCAGGACCGAACATTGGATTGTCATCCAAGAAGTGCTGAACACATTGCATGGAAATACGAGCAGAAGTGATCTTGTCTTTTTCATTGAATTGATTTTCATACTGGCTCATGAGATTCAGCTTTTGACGATCCAACTCAGAACCGGTGAATCCATGAAGTAGTAAACGTTTATTTTCTCTCATCAACACCTCCATGCAATCTTCAATTCGTCCTTCTTTAGCACTAGCAGATACAGAAAATACATCTTTGGAACGAACAAATGAACCATATCCAGCACCTGCATAGATAAATGGAGCCTCTTTTTCTTGTGCTAATTCTTGGAAACGCTCATTGTACATCGAGTTAAATAGACGATGCATCAGATACGTTCTATAGTTATCTAATGTTTTGATCTTAAATGGCGCATGTTTGGTATATAAAGAAACATTAGAGCCGGTAGCTTCTTTATCTGTTGCGATCGAAATAAATGTTTCATTATGATCAGGCACCTTGAATTCAATTTTTTCTTTAGCTGTTTCAGGGTTTTCGTTACCTGAGAATGTCTCTTTGATTCGCTTTTCCATGTCATCCACCTCCAGATCACCAACAACGATGATCGCTTGCAGATTTGGACGATACCAATCTTTGTAGAATGTAGTGAAGCGCTCGTAAGGTGCATTCTTGATCACGTCCATCTTTCCAATAGGCAGACGATCCGCATATCTCGTTTTATAAAATACTTTAGGCCACCATGCATGACGCATTCGTTCACTAGCCCCTAGTCGTGTTCTCCACTCAGACTGGATCACCCCGCGTTCTTTATCGATCTCTTCGCCATCGAATGTAACACCAGTTGCCCAGTCACTCATAACAAGAAGCCCTTTGTCAACAAGCCCTTCTTTGTCGGTTGGCAATTGAAGCATATATACGGTTTCGTCAAAACTTGTGTAAGCATTTAGGTCAGCACCAAAACGAACACCCGTAGATTCTAGGAAATTAACCAATTCATTTTTCTCAAAATGTTTGGTACCATTGAAAGCCATGTGCTCCACAAAGTGAGCGAGACCTTGCTGGTCATCTTCTTCTTGCATCGAACCCGCATTGACGGCCAATCGTAATTCGATCCTGTTTTCAGGTTTTGCATTTTTGCGTATGTAGTAGACCATTCCATTTTCTAATGTACCTGTTCGGACATTTGGATCGAATGGGAGAGAGGCT
>CAXQBA010000248.1:0-5513 GCA_964221885.1 Luminiphilus sp.
AAAGATCAACAACTTGTTCTACCGCTAAAGTCCATGTATCTCCAGCATATGGGACTACCCCATCGGCTGTACCATGAATCTGCATGACCGGCATTGGATGAGATGTAGCACACCCAAATTGTGTTACAGGTGTCATTGAACCAGTAACTGATGCCATTGCTGTAATACGTTCACTCAGTTCACAAGCCAATCGATAACTAAAATATCCTCCATTTGACATGCCTGTAGCATAAATCCGTTGCGTATCGATCGCATAATCAAGGAGCAAGGAATCGATCAACTGATCGATGTAGGATACATCATCCACTGTACTGCCTCCAAATCCAACATTCCAATGAGTTGTATTGGTATTGTCTAATGTTCCGTTAGGATGAACCAAAATAAAATTAGCGGTATCAGCTATTGCTCTAAAATCACCGTAAAACATTTGTTGAAATGCATTTGAGGTATAGCCATGAAAATTAAAAACAAGAGGAACAGGCGTACTTGCATTATAAGTGGCAGGTACATATACAATCATATCACGATCCAAATTATTGATCGTTAATGTATCATAGATAGTTTGTTGTGCGAACAATCGATCTTGGTAAAAAAAAATTATAAGAGATAAAAATAATATAAAACGCTTCATAATATGATAATTACTATTTTTCCTAATATACCTCATTTAAACATTTATTCTGAAAAAATGCGTACTGATTTTAGTTGCATTTCGTATTTTGAGCCGTCAAACAAAAATCATGAGTACAGATTTCCAACCAAAACACCCTCTATACCTATACAACTCCTTAAATAAGGATAAAGAACTATTTCAACCGATTCATCCTGGTAGAGTCGGTTTATATGTTTGCGGACCAACTGTATACAATGAGGTACACCTTGGTAATTGCCGTACGTTTGTTTCTTTCGATATTATTTACAGATATCTTTTATTTCTTGGTTACAAGGTTCGGTATGTTCGAAACATCACAGATGTTGGCCATTTAGTTGGTGATGTAGATGCTGGAGAAGAAGGTAAAATTGAAAAACAAGCGAGGTTGGAGCAACTTGAACCGATGGAGATCGTCCAGAAATACACCAATCTTTTTCATGAAGTAATGCACTTGATGAACACCAAAAACCCTAGTATCGAACCAACTGCAACCGGACACCTTATAGAGCAAATTGAAATGGTCAAACAGATCCTAGATAATGGGTATGCCTATGAGACAAATGGATCGGTTTATTTCGACACACAAAAGTTGGTTACAGAACATGATGTATATGGCAAATTGTCTGGAAAAAAGCAAGAGGACCTTTTAACTGAAACTCGCGATGATCTGAAGAATCAAAGTGAAAAAAGACATCCTTCAGATTTTGCTATATGGGTCAAAGCTGCTCCAAATCACATTATGAGATGGCCTTCCCCATGGTCCGTTGGATTTCCTGGATGGCATTTGGAGTGTTCAGCTATGAGTACAAAGTACCTAGGCTCCTATTTCGATATTCATGGAGGTGGAATGGATCTACAGTTTCCACATCATGAAAACGAGATCGCTCAAAATATGGGTGCATGTAAGTGCCAACCTGTTAAATATTGGATCCATGCCAATATGTTAGTACTAAATGGTAAAAAGATGTCGAAAAGCACAGGTAATTATGTGCTTCCTAGAGATCTATTTTCTGGTGATAATGAAATCATGTCAAAAGCATACAGCCCAATGGTTGTTCGTTTTTTCATGTTGCAAGCACATTATCGGAGTACACTAAATATCACTGAAAAAGGATTGATGGCCGCTGAGAAGGGTTATCATAAACTTATGCAAGCATGGGTATTATTGGAGCAACTGCAACATCAACATATCATAGAATCAGGTAATGAAGACATACCAATCCAAAAAATGATTGATCTAGCCTTCCAGGCAATGAGTGATGATTTCAATACTGCTGCTGCACTTGCCAAATTGAATGCCATGATTCCAAAGATCAACCAGTTACATAATGGGACTCTTCCAATTTCATCAGTCAGCTCCCATACACTAGATCAAATGAAAGAAACCTTTCGTACTTTCATTTTTGATATTTTCGGCTTACAGATCGAAGCTTCCATACAAAAAGATAATTCGAATGGCAGCGTAGTCAATGAGGTTATGGAGCTTGTACTCCAATTACGTCAAAAAGCACGAGTTGAAAAAAACTGGGCAATGAGTGATCAGATACGAGATCATCTGGCCGAAATTGGTATTCAGATTAAAGATGCTAAAGATGGTGCTTCTTGGCAACTAGCTAAAAACTAATCCTGAATAGGAAGTTTTCTCATATGGATTGATAAATGTACGATCCATGAAATAAAAGCGAAGAAGACAAGCCACTCAAAAAAAGGTAAATACCAAATTTCAGGTCTATCGAAGAGTGGTCCTTTCTCAAACTTTTCGATCATCTTATCCTTCGGCATTGATATGAAGCAAACGAATAATGCACTGATCGATAAACCATGTATTCCAGCAGATAGTGGAAATCTATTTTTTTGATGTATAATAATATCTATTGAATACAATAATGTAGATAAGGCCATACATGAAAAGAAAGCTAGTGCGATCAATAAATGGGGGCGGCGAATATCCTCTGGTATCAGGCCAACAAAAACACATAAAATTGCTGAAAAAATGCCTATATAGACAGCCCACTTTGATAATCTCGTCGAGGAGAAAAAGGATAACCCTTTAGCAAAAAAAAGAAATCCAAGCGAGGTGATAATTAATCCACTATTGTAGAGGTGATGTAACTCAGAGTATCTTCTACCTCCTAATTCAGATATAAAGTGATTAAATATTGAATAGGTCTCTCCCTGTTGTCCTGTAAATGGAATTGCTGTTAGTATGATAGCAGAGAGTAGTACAACAGGAATAGCTACTCCGATCGATGCAATTTGATTGTTTTTGGTCATGAAAGAACGGTTACAAAAAACATTCCATACTTCCTTTTTTTTTGACAGAGCAAAAACAAAAATAGATAAACGATAGAAAAGAAGGAATGTTATTAAATATGAACGCCAAATACTACCTTTGTTGGGATTAAAAAAAACAAGATTAAATTATGGCAAATTCGCTTCTGGTATCCAAAAAGGCAACCTTTGATCTACTTTATCAAACCATAGAGAAAAAAATTATGGTAATTGATGGTGCTATGGGTACTATGATACAACAATACCAGCTCACTGAGAATGACTACCGTGGTGAACGTTTTGAGAATTACCATATGGATTTAAAAGGAAACAATGACCTTTTGAGTATAACACGCCCTGATGTTATACAGAATATTCATAAAGCATATTTGGAAGCTGGTGCTGATATCATTGAAACGAATACATTCAATGCCAACTGTATATCACAAGAGGACTACAAGATGCCTGAAGTAGCCTATGAAATGAATGTGGCAGCTGCTGCATGTGCTCGAAAGGCTGTAGATGAATTCATGAACACGCATCCCGATAAAGCTTGTTTTGTAGCTGGTGCTATTGGCCCAACTAATAAAACTGCCTCATTATCCCCAGATGTAAATAACCCTGGATTCAGAGCCATCACATTTGATGAGTTAGTTGCCGCCTATCTTGAGCAAGCGCGTGGTCTGGCTGAGGGAGGCGTTGATATATTCCTCATCGAAACAGTATTTGACACCCTGAATTGTAAGGCTGCTCTTTTTGCCGTTGATCTACTTTGTGAAGAAACAGGGCTTTCCTACCCGATCATGGTATCAGGAACAATAACAGATGCTTCAGGACGCACACTCTCTGGCCAAACTGCTGAAGCTTTTTGGATATCTGTCTCTCATGCCAACCTATTTAGTGTAGGGCTCAACTGTGCATTGGGTGCTACGGAGATGCGCCCTCACATAGAAGCCCTATCCAAGATAGCCGATTGTTACATTTCGGCGTATCCCAATGCAGGTCTCCCCAACGAATTTGGTGAGTATGATCAAGACGGACAGGAAATGAGTCAATATATCAAAGACTTTGCTACTTCTGGTTTTGTAAATATCATAGGAGGATGTTGTGGCACCTCTCCCGAACACATAGAATGTATGGCTGAAGTTGTAAAAAACCTGCCTACACGTCAGAAAAAGGAGGGTTCTGTTTATACCATGTACTCAGGTTTGGAACCATTGATCGTCAGAGAAGAGGTGAATTTTATAAATGTTGGTGAACGTACGAATGTGACTGGCTCACGAAAATTTGCGCGTCTGATCAAGAATGGCAATTATGAGGAAGCTTTATCTGTAGCTAGACATCAAGTTGAAGGTGGCGCACAGATCATCGATGTAAATATGGATGAAGGCTTACTAGACTCTAAAAAAGCCATGATTGATTTTTTAAATCTAATCGCTGCTGAGCCTGATATCTCAAAATTACCCATCATGATCGATTCTTCTAAATGGGAGGTTATAGAGGCTGGATTAAAATGTGTTCAAGGAAAAGCCATTGTCAATTCTATTTCCCTAAAAGAAGGAAAAGAAGAATTTATCAAACATGCTAAGCTTGTCAAACGATATGGTGCAGCTGCTATTGTCATGGCTTTTGATGAAAAAGGCCAAGCCGATACAACGGATCGTAAGGTAGAGATTTGTCACAGAGCCTATAAAATCCTTGTGAATGAAGTTGGTTTCAAGCCTCAAGATATTATCTTCGATCCCAACATATTTGCTATAGGTACTGGAATTGAGGAGCATAATAATTATGGGGTATACTTTATTGAGGCTTGTAGAAAGATCAAAGAACTCATGCCCTACGTAAAGATAAGTGGTGGTGTAAGTAATCTATCCTTCTCTTTCAGAGGAAACAATGTAATACGTGAAGCCATTCATTCAGCTTTTCTTTATCATGCTATTCAAGCAGGTATGGATATGGGTATCGTTAATGCGGGAATGATTGAGATCTATGAAGATATACCTAAAGATCTACTTCAACATGTTGAGGACTTGATATTCAATCGACAAGAGGATGCTACTGAAAAGCTGATGGAATATGCTGAAAATGTCAAGTCGACTGGAAAAAAGCGCGTGGTTGACCTCTCGTGGCGTGAAACTTCAGTTGAAGAACGGCTCACTCATTCCTTAATCAAAGGTATCACAGAATATATTATAGACGACACCAAAGAAGCATTGGCAAAATATGTCAATCCTCTTCAAGTTATTGAAGAACCATTGATGAACGGAATGAATGTGGTAGGTGATCTATTTGGCTCAGGAAAAATGTTCTTACCACAAGTTGTTAAATCAGCACGTGTAATGAAACAATCCGTTGCCTATTTGACACCATTCATTGAGGAGCAAAAAGACCAAGGTGGTGGTTCATCAAAAGGGAAAATTTTATTAGCTACCGTAAAGGGTGATGTTCACGATATTGGTAAAAATATTGTTGGTGTTGTGCTCGCTTGCAATAACTTTGAAATTATTGATATCGGAGTAATGGTGCCCTGCGATAAGATTCTTAAAGAAGCTAGAAAGCACCAAGTAGATATGATTGGTCTGAGTGGTCT
>CAXQBA010000249.1:0-6674 GCA_964221885.1 Luminiphilus sp.
AATGATTTTGGTAAATTTAAAAATTCTGTTTCAGGTTTTATTAATTTTTCATTAAGAGCATTTGCATATGTAAAGGCTTTAAATGAAAAATTAATAAAACCTGAAACAGAATTTTTAAATTTACCAAAATCATTGAGTTGTTATGGTTTTCCAATAAGAGAGTATGACAATAAAATTCCATCAGATCTGACTGCAGAACAAATATTAATTAGGTCAGGAAATGTTGGATCAGTTAGAATCGCACAAAAAATTGGTCCTGAAAAATTTAAATAATTTTTATAAAAAGTAGGGATTCTTAGCCACATAACATTTGATATAGAAGAAGTTGCTCCTAAAAAAAAATATTATTTTATTATACTGGTTTTCAATATTTTATAAATGAATTTATTTTTTTTACACAAGGTCTACTTTCAATTTTGGAGCAAATGATGTACATTTGATATACATATTTATTAACACAACACCGTGCGTATTCGCCAAAATCGATTTGGCGCGTACTTTTTGCGGCTATTTAACACCACAAAAACAATTTGTTTTACCATGAAGACATACAACATACGACCAAAAACAAAACGAAGGCGGCTTTTGCCTAACAACTAAACCTTCGCTCTTTAACAACTCCTTTTCTCTTACCTTGGGAGTCTCTGACCTCTGAAAACCACAAACTGATCAACTTAGGTTGTCTATCAGACGACCTTACTTAACGCTTGAATAAACTAATATACGACACGATGCAACACATTATTAAGAGAGATTTCAGTAAGAAGCCGTTCACAATCGATAAAATTACATCAGCTGTACTAAAAGCGATGTCCGCGGTTAAAAAAGGGTCACATGATGAAGCCCTCAACATTTCATTACAAGTATACAGAGACTTAGCACTCCGAAAGGAAAAAGATCAACACTACATACCTACCGTCGAGGAGGTTCAAGATGTAGTTGAGACTAAACTCATGGAGAGCAAGTACACTGATGCTGCTAAAGCATACATACTCTATAGAAATAAACGTTCACAACAGCGCCAGAGAAACATATTCGAACGCCGAATCAATTTGAAACCATACGAATACACGCACTTGTATGATTACGTACCTGCCATACGACATTCGTATTGGATACACACTGAGTTCAACTTCACCAGTGACATTCAGGACTTCAAAACAAGGCTTAATGACTCCGAAAGAAATGCCATCAAAAACACTATGTTGGCTATTTCACAGATCGAAGTTGCGGTAAAATCATTCTGGGGCGATCTGTACCATCGAATGCCGAAACCTGAAATTGGTTCAGTTGGAGCTACATTTGCTGAGAGTGAAGTGCGCCATGCGGATGCATACTCTCACCTTTTGGAAATACTAGGTCTTAACGAGGAATTCAAAGGCCTGAAAAAGAAACCTGCGATCATGAAACGTGTCCGCTACTTAGAGGCAGCTCTTCGTAACTCAAAAAGCGATGACGACAAACAATACGCAGAATGTATTCTCCTATTCTCCTTGTTCATTGAACATGTATCCCTGTTTTCCCAATTCCTCATTATCATGGCATTCAACAAACATAAAAACATGTTGAAAGGCATTTCTAATGTCGTTGAAGCAACATCAAAAGAGGAACAGATCCACGGTGACTTTGGTATTGATCTCATTAAGATCATCAAAGAAGAAAAACCAGATTGGTTTGATGATGAATACCACCATGAAGTCCAGGAAATGTGTCGCCAAGCCTTTGAGGCAGAAAGCGAATTGATCGACTGGATTTTTGAGGAAGGAGAAATCGATTTTCTTCCAAAAAAAGTCATTAATGAGTTTATTAAAAACCGCTTCAATAACTCCTTAAAAAGCATTGGTATAGAACCCATCTTCGATGTGGATGCTAAAGCCGTAAAAGAAACCGAATGGTTCGATGATGAAATCATTGGAACAAAGCATGGTGACTTTTTCGTCAAACGATCCATCAACTACAGTAAACGAACCCAAAGCATCACTAGCGACGACTTATTTTAATCTAACTAACATACTTATATTATCTGAAACATATGAATAAAACGACGACTAACGAAACTACAAACACATTAGGACTAGACAATCAAACAAAACAGCCATTCTACTGGCTTAACGATAATAGTCGGAAATTTCTACAAGCGGGTTATCTATCTGGAGGAGCTTCAGCCGAAGAGCGTATCCGTGAAATAGCAGAACGTGCTGAACAAATTCTATGTATTAAAGGATTTGCCGATAAGTTCTATGGATATATGTCCAAAGGATTTTATTCACTGGCATCTCCTGTATGGTCTAACTTTGGAAAGGAGCGCGGGCTACCCATCAGTTGTTTCGGTTCACATGTAGATGACGACATAGGTAACATCCTTTATTCTCAGTCTGAGGTAGGTATGATGTCCAAGCTTGGTGGCGGTACATCTGGTTATTTTGGTAAGATACGCCATCGAGGTGCCCCTATCAAAGATAACGGCGAAGCATCTGGCGCTGTACATGTCATGCGTCTTTTTGAATCTATGGTAGATGTGGTTAGCCAAGGATCCGTTCGACGTGGTCGCTTTTCACCATACCTTCCTATAGAACATCCAGATGCTTTGGAGTTTCTAGAGATTGGTACTGAAGGAAACCCCATTCAGGAGCTCACACATGGTATTACTGTCACGAACGATTGGATGCAAGCCATGATTGATGGGGATGTCGAAAAACGTAGGTTATGGGCTAAAGTATTACAAAGTAGAGGCGAAATGGGTTATCCCTACATCTTCTTTACCGATAATGCCAACAACGGAGCACCTGAAGTCTATAAAGAAAAGCAACATTCAATTTATGCCAGTAATTTATGTACTGAGATCATGTTACCATCAAGTAGTGATTGGTCATTTGTCTGCGTTCTATCAAGCGTGAATGTTCTTCACTATGACGAATGGAAAGATACGGATGCCGTAGAAACCATGGTTTACTTCCTCGATGCTGTCATTACAGAGTTTCTCGAAAAACTTGAAAATTATCGAGATTCTGTAAACCGCGATGACCAACAGACCTTTCTATTTATGGAAAGAGCCTACAATTTTGCGAAGGAAAATAGAGCACTTGGTCTTGGTGTGTTAGGATGGCACTCTTTGTTACAATCAAAAATGCTTTCTTTTGACTGTCAAGAAGCCTATGACCTCAACAATTTGATCTTCAAAACGATCAAAGAGAAGTCATACAAAGCCTCTGAGGAATTAGCAGATAAATTTGGTGAACCATCCGTATTAAAAGGATACGGACGACGTAATACAACATTGAATGCGGTTGCACCAACCACATCATCAGCGTTTATTTTAGGTCAGGTCTCACAGGGTATTGAGCCCATCTGGTCAAATATCTATGTTAAAGACATAGCTAAATTAAAAACAACCATCAAAAATCCGTATTTAGTTGAGTTACTAGAGGTAAAAGGTCACAATACGGATGAAGTCTGGAAAGACATACGCGACCATGACGGATCTGTGCAACATTTGACATTCTTAACTGAAGACGAAAAGAATGTTTTCAAAACATATTCTGAAATTGATCAAATGCACATTATCTACCAAGCCTCGAATCGACAAACCTATATCGACCAAGGTCAATCACTTAATATTATCATTCATCCTGACATGCCAACAAAAGAGATCAATAAGATCCATATCACAGCATGGAAGTTGGGTTTGAAATCTCTGTACTATCAGCATAGTATGAATGCTGCGCAGAAGTTCAAACAAAAGAAAGAATGTACAAGTTGTGAGGCTTAAAGACGAATTTTGTCAAGATAGAGCTCCATATACATCTCAGGGACTGACTACATTTTTTTTCTTTCTTTGAGTGTCTTGATATAATAGCTCTTGAGTTAATCGTGTTTAAAAGGTGAACCTACCCGTCATGGGTAGGTTTCTTTTTATGGCGTGTTGCTAATCGATCTACTACATCTTGAAGTGTAAAACCTTTCATTTGTAGTAAGACCAGATAGTGAAATAGTAGATCCGCCGACTCATCTATAAAAGACTCATCATTTCCATTTTTCATAGCCTCAATAACCATTTCAACAGACTCCTCTCCTACTTTTTGAGCTACTTTTGCGATACCCTTGTTTGTCAGTGTATGAACATATGAAATCTGTTGAACTTCAGTTCTGCGCTGATGTATAATACCTTCTAAATGAACGAGATCAAATGATTCAGTTTGTTCAAAGCAGGTTTTGGTGCCTTTATGACATACTGGCCCCATAGGTTTAGCAAGAATTAACAATGTATCTTTGTCACAATCCAAGTACATATCACGAACATTGAGGAAATGTCCGCTCTGTTCCCCTTTGGTCCACAGTCGTTTTTTCGTTCTGCTATAAAAGGTCACTTTTCCTGTTTGAATTGTTTGATATAATGCTTCTCGGTTCATAAACCCTAGCATTAAAACATCTTTAGTTATTTGGTCTTGAATGACTGTCGGCACAAGACCATCCATCTTATCAAAATCCAATACATCGATATCATTCGTATCAAAATTGATCATAATCTTACATTTATATTTTTGTCAGATAACATTTTCTTTAATGTTGGAATTGGGATCTTATCAAAATGAAACACGGATGCTGCAAGAGCTGCATCTGCTTTACCAATCTTAAAAACATCAATAAAATCTTGAACAGACCCCGCACCACCAGAGGCTATTATAGGTATTTGAAGGGTTGTACTTAATTTGGATATCATCTCATTATCATATCCATCTTGCGTACCATCACCATCCATAGATGTGAATAATATTTCCCCTGCTCCTAAGCGTTGTACTTCATAGCTCCAATCCATCAAATGGTAAGAGGTTTCTTTGGTTCCTCCATTCATGAAGACTTTCCATTCTCCATTAACACGTTTTGCATCAATAGCTACAACAATACTTTGAGAACCAAATCGATCAGCCATTTCCCGAATGATCATTGGACGACGCAACGCAGCAGAATTCACACATATCTTATCAGCTCCCATTGATAATATTTGAAGTGCATCATCTACTGTGCGAATTCCACCACCAACGGCAAATGGTATGGACACCTGCAGTGCAACTTTTTCAACCATTTCTAATAGAATACCTCGTCCCTCAATTGTAGCCGTAATATCTAAGAACACTAATTCATCTGCCCATGAAGCCTCGTACTTTTTAGCTAATTCAACTGGATCACCTGCATCGATCAATCCTTTAAAATTGACGCCCTTAACTGTTCTGCCATTTTTTATATCAAGACAAGGAATGATTCGTTTTGTTAACATATAAACGTGCGAATTAAATTTAGATCAATTGTTTTTTCATAATACGCTTTTCCTACAATAGCACCATAACACCCAATCGAATTCAATTCATTGATTTCATCAACGGAATGAACACCACCACTTGCAATCAAATTCAGCGAAGGAAACATTTTACGTATATGTCGGTAGAGATCTTTGGCGGATCCTGACATCATACCATCTCGCTGTATATCTGTACAGATACAATATGAAAGTCCTTGATCCACAAAAAACCCAATAAAATCATCAATATGTGTATCTGATATATTTTGCCAGCCATGTGTAGCAATGTGAAAATCCAAAACGTCAGCACCAAGAATTATCTTTTCGGGTCCGTATTCATTAAGGATTTCAGATGACAAGGTTGGATTATTAATAGCTATGGTACCAAGAGTAACTTGAGAGACACCTCTCTGAAATGCGTCATCTATATGTTGCTTATCTTTAAGCCCTCCACCAAAATCAACCTTAAGACTCGTATCATTGCAAATACGCGATACTACATCTCCGTTCATCATCTTAGTTCCTTTCGCACCGTCCAGATCAACTACGTGAACGTGCGTAAACCCATCGGACTGAATTTGCTGAGCTACTTTAATTGGATCAGAATGATACGATGTTTTTTGTTTGTAATCACCTTGCTTTAATCGAACACACTGTCCTCCTAATAAATCGATAGCTGGAATGATCTTTAACATTTTTCAATAAAGTTTTTAATTAGCTGCAAGCCTGCCTCACCTGATTTTTCTGGATGAAATTGAGTTGCATAGATGTTTTTGTATTGTATGGCGGCAGAAAATGTTTGATCATATGAACAAACAGCCGTTGTATGTGAGCCTACCGGCATGTAAAATGAATGTATAAAGTAGAAATACGCGTCCTTTCGTATCTGATCAACAAGTGGAGAGGGTTTGGATTGATCCATCAGCTTAATCTTATTCCATCCTAAATGTGGTATTTTTAACGCTGTCTCAAAGGGTCGTACATCTTCATTTATCATACCCAAACCCTGAACGCCTCCTTCGCTATGATGTTGCCCCATGAGTTGCATACCAAGACAGATACCTAATAGGGGTATATTAGTATTTTTAAGAAAAGAATCTAATCTAACTGAACGTAGTGATTCCATAGCGAATTTAGCTTGTCCAACACCAGGAAAAATGATCTTATCAACCTGACTTAATCGATCGATATTTGAAGTAACTTCTGCATCAAAACCAATTTTCCTTGTCGCATTTAACACTGAGCGTTTGTTACCTGCTTCGTAATCAATGATCGCTATTTTCATAATACACCTTTAGTTGAGGGCAAAAAATCTTTATACCAATTCTTTTTCAAAGCCATTCCGATCGCCCGTGCAAATGCCTTAAAAATAGCTTCG
>CAXQBA010000250.1:0-3404 GCA_964221885.1 Luminiphilus sp.
GAGGAAAAATACATTCTCTATTTTTTTATGATATGAATCTAGATGTTGACAAAGCCTTTTTCAGTACAAATTGCTTATTGTGTTATCCCTTAATTTACAACAAATAATGTATATTTAAGTGTAAACGTGATCATTTAATCGTTAAATATTTCAATGGCAACCGTAACATCTGAAGTATGTATTATCGCCGAGGGAACTGTCTTAGAAGGTGATATCGTAACAGAAACAAGCCTACGTCTAGAAGGTATCGTTTTAGGTAATGTCCAATGTAAAGGTCGTTTCGTTTTATCCAATACAGCCATACTTAAAGGTAACGTAAATGCTCGTAGTATTATTTCTGATGCACGCATTGAAGGTGATATTTATGTATCCGATACCATCCATTTAAAATCGTCTTCTCATGTATTAGGGAGCATCTGTTACAACGAAATTGTTATTGATAAAGGCGCTGTGATCAATGGGACTCTTTCAAATACTCAAGCTAATTCAACCGTTCAGAATGAAGAGTAGCTTTATTTTTAAACTATTCCGCCCTTTCCAACCCTTTTTTTCAATTTCAACGCTTCGAAAAATAACCCAACAGGGGTTAATTATACCTTTTTATCATACCGTTAGTAATAAAAACCTACCACACGTTCGACACTTATACCATTTCAAGAATATCCAACAATTTGAAAAAGATCTGGATTGGTTATGTACAACTCATGAACCTGTTACAATTAATGATATCCTGAAACATATAAATGATGGATATTCCCTACCCAATAATTCGTTCCATTTAACTTTTGATGATGGATTACGACAATGCATAGAAGAAATCGCGCCTATACTAGTTGAACGAAAATTACCCGCTACTTTTTTTATCAATTCAGCATTTTTAGATAATAGATCTTTAATGTTTAGGTATAAGATATCCCTATTGATCGATCGGATGTTGGATGATAAACGTTTGTACTCAACGATTGCATCAAATTTAGGAAAAGAAAAACAGAGTGAGGTATTCGACTTTATTCGTGGTCTAGGGTATCATCAAACAGAACAGATCCATCAAATAGCAGAATGGGGAAATATTGATTACAAACAATTTTTAGAAGATGAAAAACCTTATATGTCACATAAGCATATTCACTCTTTGATCGACATGGGATTCCAAATTGGTTCGCACTCAGTAGATCATCCACATTATTTCGAAGTATCCTTACTACAACAACTGGATCAAACATTGACCTGTCATTCATACCTGAAACAACAATTTGACCTAAAAGAAGACCTGTTTGCTTTCCCTTTTACGGATCATCAGGTCACTTCGTCATTTTTTAATGAAATCTATAAGGATTCTACCATACAACTTAGCTTTGGTGGTGCAGGTCTAAAAAATGAAATGATTAAAAATCATATTCAGCGTGTAGCAGCCGAAGATAAACTATGTAGACCGTTACAAGAGATCGTAAAAACTGAATATTTATATTATATACTGAAAGCACTATTTAGAAAAAATACAATTCATCGTCATCATGCCTAGTATTACAATTTGTGGATTCGGTAACGTAGGTTATCACCTGGCACTTCGCTTCCTTCGTAAAGGGATGAAAATTGACCATATCGTTTGTAAAGGTTTATTACGGCAAAACCTTCCTCCTGAATTTGGGCCTGTTCAATTTGTATCAGATATTCAGGAAATTGATCAATTATCGGATATCATGATCCTATCTGTTAAGGACGATCAAATTGAATCAACCGCTACTCAAATACCCTCTGATACTAATACACTCGTAGTACACTGTGCAGGTGCAACCTCAATTCAATGTCTTCGTTCATTTAAAAATCATGGCGTTTTCTATCCTTTACAAACATTTACAAAAGGAGTTGATGTAAAAGAACCAAATTTCCCAATCTGCATATTAGCAAACTCTAAAAAAAATCAAGATACATTACACACTCTTGCTCTTCAGATAAGTGATCGAGTCGAGATTATTTCAGATGAACAACGCAAAAAACTACATCTCGGTGCTGTGATTGTAAATAACTTCACCAATTTTTTAAATGCGCAAAGCCAACAATTCTGCGAGGATAACCAAATTGATTTTGATCTATTGTATCCATTAATGTATGAGACGATCCATAAATTAAAGCATGGTAAAGCATATGAGCTACAGACAGGACCTGCAAAGCGAAACGACATATTGACATTCAAAGCACACATAAATGAACTTAAACAATGGCCAGACTTACAACATTTATACGAATTCCTAAGTGAATTAATTAGGACCACCTATAATTATGATTCCTGAGACAATCAACTATTTAGGTAGTTTAATCGTGAAGGTAGTTCCTTTATCTAAAGTACTGTCTAGTAAAATCTCTCCTCCAAGGGACTCCACTTGTGTTTTAGTCATGTGCAAACCTAGTCCTTTACCATCCACACTCGTCTCGAATCGTTTGTACAGACCAAATAAAGATTCTTTATGTTTATCAACATCAATACCAATTCCATTATCCTTGATACGAATAAGAACATGGTCGTCATGATCTCGAATCGTAATTTTGACGATTGGATTACGTTTAGGTGAGCGATATTTGATCGCATTGCTCGTAATATTGTAGAAAATACTCTCTAAATAACTCTTGATTGTTTCAATGGATAACGTATCATCAAAATCTGTTTCAATCTTGGCTTTACTAGATCGGATCTGATGTTGCAGTGATATAGATATACTTTTTATTATAGTTACGAAGTGGACTATTTCTCTTTTTTTATCCATTGCGGAACGCATCGATAAGATCACATTTAAATCCTTAATCAATTCATCAATTTTAGTTGCAGCAGATACTATAAAATCTAAAATATCGCCCTTCTCCTGATCACTCATTCCTGGTGTTTTGATCAAGTTGGTCAAGCCAAGTATATTCGTTACAGGGGAACGAAGATTGTGGGAAACAATATAATTGAATTGCATCATCTCATTATATCGTGAGGTGAGTTCATTCAATGTTTTCTCCAATTCATTTTCTTTATTCTTGATATCATCGATATTTCGGATGGAGCCATAAACTTCAATAACATTTCCTTCAGAGTCAAGAATCGGTTTCAAGAAGTCATAATACCATGAAAAAATACCGGTTTTCAAATTTTTGATGCGGTATACCCGAACAGCTGGTTCTTTGGTTTCATATACTTTTGAAACCCAACTTGTGGCTACCTCAATATCATCTGGGTGTATGGTTTTAAACCAAATAGAACTATCAGAAATAAGCTCATTAGGACTTATCCCATATACATCGTAACATTTATCCGATACATAAACAATTGGATTATCGAAAGTAGTCTGATCCAATACGTTAAAAACATAAAATAATTCAGATCGGAAGAGCACACGTCTGAACTCCAGTCACAAGAGACAATC
>CAXQBA010000251.1:0-3337 GCA_964221885.1 Luminiphilus sp.
TGTGTTGTTTCGTCCCAAGAATATGTAACGCGTTGCGTCGCATTTCCCCATTGATCACGCTCAAACCGAACCAAAGTAGTAAGTGAATATGCAGATGAATCCCAATTATAGATATAGAATGAGTCCAGAACCCAGATCAGTCCACTAGCATCTCGGACTATAGTTGGCATTTTATCGACTGGTGTTGAGTTGTCTTGACTGGTCTGAGAAACAGCCGATATAGCTACTGTCATTAAAAAAATAAATATAAATTTCATTGATGTTGTTTAATAATTACAAATGATGGATCTTCAAAACCATCTAAAAATAGCAAAAAAAAAAAAGACAATACCTTATTTAAAGATATTGTCTTCTTAAAAACTATATGATCCGTTTGGATCCTATTTTTTCATTCCTTTTGAAAACCCATTCATAAATGCACTGAATGTATTGAACTTCTGCTCTTCACTATTACACTTCTCTTTAATGTAATATAACCCTACACGCATTTTGACTACAGCTAGATTCTCTCCAGATACATCATAATCTGAAAAAGCATCTGTGAATTCCTTATCGAAAGCCTCACGATCTTCCAACTCTGGCATCTTTCTTTTGTTTTCTGCCATACATTTGACAAAAGGTAAAACAGTACTTATTGTTTCATTTATCTGTGCTGAAATTGTTTCCAGCTCTTTTTCGTTTCCTTCGGCTTTTGCAGCAGTCAACTTTTGAGCGTATTCTACGACATTATCAAATGGTTCCTGATAATCTTCGATACAACGACAAATAATCGCTGATTGTTCTTGCATCCTTGATTTTGTGTTCTCCGAAAATTTAGCCATGTCAGCATCTGTAACAACTAGACCATATGGATCTTTCTGTGCAAATGCTTGAATAGATAATAAGATTGAGAAAAGCAGTACAATTGATTTCATATTGTTTGTTTTGTTTTAATAATAGAATCACCTACGACGAAGGTTGACGATTTAACAACCTTGCTAATTCCATGCCATAATCAATAAATGCTATGGTTTCATCGGTTCTTGCTAATTTAATTTTGTCGAAAATGACCAATGCTTCACCATTGCTCTCCAAATGATAGATCTGGTGCTCCTCAAAAAAGCGAACGATCTCCTCAGAGAAGAACGAACGAATATCCAACTCATTCTTACCCATGACTAGGAACTTTTTAGAGAAGTTTGGGTACATATCGAAATCAATATCCTTATGCCCTGTGAATGCCATGACTCGGTCGAATAATTTTTCGACCATTCCTTCTTTCTCCATAGAGAAGACGGGAATCTTTTCATTCAATCGAAGGACCATTAATGTTGTGGTAAAGGTTTCTGCGGTAAACGCATTTCCCTCGTTAAACGTCACATCCGCTATTTCCCAAGAAACCCCAATATCCTTGAATTTACCTTTCAAACAGTTTGATTTTCGTTCGATCGGTCTCACTTCAAAAAAGTGAAAGTTTTTTAAATAGCTCGTATTCCAGTCTACCCGATTCGTGTAGTGATAATCTTTTTCTGTAGCCAAATTCTGTAAGCGAACCTGTCTCGGTGAGAGCGCCGCTGCAGAGCTATCTAAATAGAGCTTTAAAGCCCTATTATGTGACGATGACGAAACGTGAGATCCCAGACCTTTTATAATAACGTTACCTCCCGTGTCTTTTTGCATTTTCAGAAAATCAACGATGAAATCCATATAGGTGGTTCCAACTAAACGCGTTCCTGATAAATCTATATTTACATTTGCTCCTGCTGGAATCTGTGAGACTAATTTTTCAACCTTTAGTATGCCAAGGAAATTGGCAATTCCTTTAATCTTCAAGTCATAATTTCCTTCCGATCTCATCTCTAGAATTGACCCTGAACGATACACCATTTTGAAGAATTGCCTTATGGATACTCTAGCCAACAACATGTGACTGACCATGACTAGAATCAATCCGCCCATCAATCCAATTAATAGGTTTGTGTATAGAGTCAGAATCATCGTAAACACAAAATAGATCAGTTGCTCAGTACCTTTCTCATAAACTTGTTTGAATACTTTAGGAGAAGCTAATTTGAACCCTGTGTAGACAAGTAATATGGCAAAGGCACATAAAGGTACTTGTTTCATGATCGGACTCAAGACCACAATGAAAAGCAATAACAATAAGCCTTGATACATATTGGACCACTTGGTCTTAGCTCCGTTGTGAATATTCACTGTGCTTCGAATGATAACAGCTATGACCGGCAACCCTCCGACCATTCCTGCAGCCATCGTACTCAACCCAATACCTGTTAGATCCTTATTGAGATCTGTTTTTCGTTTATATGGATCGATCTTATCAACAGCTTTAGCAATCGCCAATGATTCAATACTTGTAATAATCAATATGGATAAAACGGTCAACCAAAACTCCATGGTTCCGATCATTCCAAAATTAGGGTGCATGATCGAGGCAGATATATTATCGGGTATGTCTAATAACAAGGCTGGTCCGACTTCGTATGCCCGACCAAACAGTGTCAATGTTTGCGCCTCAAAGAAATTGAAAAAATAAACAAATGGAATGGACAACGCAATGACCCACATAGGTGCAGGTAGGATATGAAAAATCCGATGACTGATCCTTGAATGAAAAAGTAACAAGAATAAACCCGCCAAGGCGATCACCAGCACATATGGATTCGATTGTGGGAAGTAGATCACCGCATCTACTAGGTTTTGAACAATACTTGAACTATCCGAATGTGTCCCCATGGCCACGTGGATCTGTTTGGCAAAAATGATGATCCCAATAGCAGCTAACAGACCTTGAATCACTGAAGAATGAAAGATGTCAGCTAAACGACCCAGTTTCAGAACACCTAAAACAACCTGTAGCCCTCCTGAAATAACAAAGGCTGCCAGTACATAATTGAATGCTTGGCCCGTCCCATCATCCATTAATGCTATGCCTAGTAGAATAACGGCAATAACCCCTTTAGCTGGACCATTTACAGAGATATGACCACCTCTATAAAAGGTTGTAACCACGCCACCAACAACAGCTGAAAGAATCCCTGCCATAGCTGGTGCATTAGCTGCCAGTGCTATACCTAGAGAAAGCGGAAGCGCGATCAAAGCAACACTGACTGCGGCAACCAAATCGTTTTGCCAATTTTCTATTAATCCTTTAAAACCTGTATTTGGAGCAGCTTCCATGTAACGTACCTTACAACTGTTTGATGAACATCTAATTTAGGCCTCACAAAATAGCAAAATATCAGAATTATCAATGGACTGCTTCCTAAATTAAGAAAACTGTAATACCGATTTTGCTTTCTTATGATAAGTACCTAACAAGAGGACCCGTTCTTTG
>CAXQBA010000252.1:0-2047 GCA_964221885.1 Luminiphilus sp.
TTTCGTTGAACATGGCGTAACAAAGATCAGACTTACCGGTGGCGAACCATTTATTCGAAAGGATATTCATGTGATTCTGAAAAAATTAGCAAGTCTCGGAATTGAACTTTCAATCACTACAAATGCAGTGCTTGTAGATAAATATATAGGTGTTTTAAAGGAGTGTGAAATCAAATCCATAAATGTCAGTTTGGATACATTGAATCGAGAAAAGTTCAGTCAAATTACCCGAAGAAATGAATTTGAAAGGGTATATAAAAACATGCTCCTACTGATTAAGGAGGGTTTCAAGGTCAAAATTAATGTGGTACTCATCAAAGGCTTCAACGAAGATGAGGTCATAAACTTTATTGAATTATCGAAGCATTATCCTGTTACCGTTCGCTTTATTGAGTTCATGCCTTTTAATGGAAATAAATGGGATCTGAGTAAGCTCGTTTCATATGCTCAAATAATGGATATGGTTCATGCACATTATTCAAAAGCGAATATCAAACGGATTCAAGATGCGCCCAATGACACCTCAAAAAACTTCAAGATATCTGATTACGAGGGAAGCTTTTCAGTGATTAGTTCAGTTACCAATCCTTTTTGCGACTCTTGTAATAGAATTCGATTGACGGCCAATGGAAAGTTAAAAAATTGTCTTTTTTCAGATGGTGAGGAAGATGTATTGACCCCTTTGCGTCAGGGAATAGATATCGAGCCAATCATTCATAGAAACGTAATGTCTAAAAAGAAAATACGTAATGGTCTTGAAACGATTGAATCATTTCAGGAGCAAGATGCACATAGCAAGAACAGAAGCATGATTGCAATAGGAGGGTAGCATCTGTTTTACTCAGAAGACCGTTTTTTCACGGTAACCTTGATGAATTTTGATGTCGGTGTGTTGCTTTTCTCAGCAACGCTTCCAATCGGAACCAAGACATTTGCCTCAGGAAAGTACGTTGCGCAGCATTTTAAGGGAATCGGATAAGCAACAACTTTAAATTTTTCGGCAATTCTCTCCTCACCATTAAAATGACTTTTTATATCCACAACATCGAGATTATTTAATCCGTTTTTTTGCATATCCTTTTCGTTCATGAAAATGACCCTTCTTTCATTGTATACGCCTCGATATCTGTCATTTAGTCCATAAATAGTGGTGTTATACTGGTCATGAGTTCTCACTGTCATCATGATCAATTGTCCTTCAGAAAGCTCTAGTGGACTCACCTTGTGTGAGGTAAAGTTCGCCTTGCCCGTTGACGTTTTCGTGAAATCGCCACTTCTCGCATTATTGGGAAGGTAAAATCCAGCAGGGTTCTCTACTTTTTTGTTGTATGAGTCAAAGCCCGGAATAACTTCTTCAATCTTATCTCTGACGAGTGAATAATCATCTTTGAAATTAAGCCAATTGATATGGTCATCCTTAAATAAAGCATTGGATAGACGGCAAATCAATTCTGGTTCACTAATGATATGTTTGGAAACAGGTGGCATATTCCCCTGTGATGAATGTACAACTCCCATGCTGTTTTCAACGGTAACGAACCGTGGCCCATTTTTTTGAATATCTACTTCAGATCTGCCAAGCACAGGTAGGATTAAAGCCTTTTCTCCATGAATTAAATGACTTCTATTCGGCTTTGTTGATACATGAACAGTTAGCTTACACTTTTTTAGTGCTTCTGCTGTATATATGGTGTCTGGTGTTGCCGAAATAAAATTACCTCCCATTCCTATGAACACTTTGGCTTTAGCTTCATGCATCGCTTTAATTGCCCCAACCACATCATACCCATGATGTGTTGGTGGATCAAATTGAAATGTTTTTTTGATATTTTGTATCAGATGGGCAGGTGGTTTTTCCCAAATTCCCATGGTTCTGTCTCCTTGCACATTAGAGTGACCGCGCACTGGGCAGGTCCCAGCACCTTTTTTGGCTATACTTCCTTTTAGTAGCAGTAAATTCACCAGCTCTTGTATGTTCGAAACGGCATTTTTGTGTTGGGTTAAGCCCATGGCCCAGCAAATGATGATCTTCTTACTTTGTGATATC
>CAXQBA010000253.1:0-3164 GCA_964221885.1 Luminiphilus sp.
GTGCAGATGACTACATCATGAAGCCTTTTAACCACAATCACATTCTAGAGGTTGTTCGAATGAGATTGGATAAAAGAAAGAAAATCGCAGGTCAGAATCCAAATGATGATCCCAACTCCGCAGGACAAAAAAGCAACTTTGATAAATTAGGCATACCAAATGAAAGTGGTTTAGATTTGATTCCTTTTGAAAACATCATCAGATGTGAAGCAGATCGTGCCTACTGTAAATTCGTATTAACAGGTTCAAAGAAAACCTTGTATCTAAGCCCATGAAAGAATTTGAGGACGTACTCATTCAGAATGGCTTTTATAAAGTACATAAATCAACGATTATCAATCTTAATCACATAGAGAAGTACCTCAATGGAGCAGGTGGAGAGATTCTAATGACAGATGGCTCCTTAGTTCCAGTCTCAGTTCGTAAGATGAAAGATGTGCTTCAAATTTTAAAAAACAACTTTGGGATGACGTAGTGCTGCGTTTGGAAGTTAGCCTTCCCTAAAAGCTCCATTCTAGCTATACCTTAGGCAAAAAAAAACGAATCATGCCTAAAGTACTAGTTATAGAAGACAATTACGACATCAGACTTTCAGTTTGTGAAATTCTAACACATAATAACTACAGCGTATGTGATGCAGAAGACGGAGAGATGGGAATAGCTGTTTTAAATGAAGAGCACCCTGATGTCGTTCTATGTGATGTAATGATGCCCAACAAAGATGGTTGGGAGACCCTTGAATATATTCGTAAATCCAACCGATTTAAAAATGTACCCTTTATTTTTACAACTGCCATGTCTAATACAAAAGACATGCGCAAAGGAATGATGCTTGGCGCAGATGATTACATCACCAAGCCATTTTACAGCAATGATTTACTAGGAAGTATAAAAGCTGTCTTAGAGAAGAGACAACAGTTGTTGGAAGAAATGCAAGTTGCTATTCGCTACCAAGATTCAGTTGATCCTAACTCATTTAAAAATCAATTCAAAAATTTTGAGCATAGCCTTGAGCGTGCAAAGCTTGTTCAAGAAGCGACATTGCCAAGTACTGATACGTTGAATTTACTCTTGAAAGATCACTTCTTATTTTACCAACCAAGAGACATTATTTCAGGAGATTTTTACTGGACCAAAGAAGTAGACGGAAGAGTGTTTGTAGCAGTAGCTGACTGCACAGGACATGGCGTTCCAGCGGCATTGATGACCATGGCATGTATTAATATGCTGAATTTTGTATTGGTCTCAAATAAAGAGGTGAATGCGCGTCAAATGGTGATTCAAGCGCACAAACTTATTTTAGAATTTTTACAAGCAGATGACAATAACATTCATGATGGGATGGATATTGGTTTATGCGTAATTGATCGCAATGAGAATACGATTAATTATATCGGAGCTCAACGTCCATTATTCTTTGTGTCTGATGCTCAAGAGATCGAATGTGAAACTCCAACATTAAAATCTACTTACGAAGTTTCAAAAGATAGATTTTTACACAAATTCAAAGGAGGTATCCAGTCACTAGGTTCAGACAATTTTAATGAAAACCTATTTGAGCATGAGTTCAGTTTTTCTCAAGGAGATATCCTTTACTTATTCACAGACGGATTGATTGATCAGTTTGGCGGAATCGACGGCAAAAAGTTTAAGACAAGAAGATTGATCGATTTATTAGATGCCATTCATCCACTTGAATTAACAGAGCAAAAAAGAGTAGTAGAGTCTTTCTTTTCAGAATGGAAAGGGGAGTATGAGCAGGTAGATGATGTCACATTGCTTGGAATTAAATTATAAACAGAAAAATTTAGAAAAATGAAACGAATTTTTTCAGTAACAATAGTCCTTTTAGTAGCTAACTTAGCGTATACTCAAATCAATGAGGCGTTTAAATTCAAAGTAAGCTCTCCATTTAATCATACAGATGAAACCGTTTTAAGATTTCATCAAGACGCCACTTCTTCATTTGATGGACTGTGGGATGCCTGGAAAATGTTTACATGGAATGATTCAGTGCCATCATTGTTCAGTAATACAGCTGAAGATGGAATGCTATCGATCAATTCAATTGACTTTCCAATGAAAGATACAAGCCTTATCTTAGAAATGAAAGTACCGGTAGTTTCTGGAACTTATACCTTCGAAACAGAAGCATTAGGTCAACTTCCGAGCCATTTAACATTAGCCATCAAAGACCTCGAGAGTGGTGTTTCATATCAGCTGCAAGATGGAACAAGCTTTGATTTCAATATCAACGCAGATCCTCAGAATATGATTGAGCGTTTTGAGCTCTTTATTTCAAGAGAAGCATATGCAGTTGTAGATTCTTCAGTAGCTACAATATACAATGAAGGTTGTCATGATTGGAACTTGACGTTGTTGGATGAATCACAAGCAGAGCTTTTCAATCAACAGTTAGTTCAAGAATCAATATCAATGGATACTTTGGCTGCAGGTTTGTATACAGGTATTGTAACTGATGCCTACGGTATTTCAGATGTAATTTCATTCGAGATCATTTCTGTAGAGGATGATGAAGAAGAAGAAGAGGATGAAGAAGAAGAAGAAGAAGGAGAAGAAGTAGCGGAATATGAAGATAAATACGAAAATAACATGCTTTCTTTTGATACTTCAGAAAAGCCAGAGGTTCAACTGGTCTATGAGTATGGAAATGCTGTATTGCTTGCAACAGATACCAAAATTACAAGCGTGAAAGTATACTCTTACAACGGGGCTTTAATAGATGAATTAACTTCATATGATGGAGAGAAATACATGCTAGATTCATATGGTATAGTTACACTACTACATGTTATCCATGAGCAAGGTGAAGTCGTATTGAAGTATTCGAAATAGGGGGGGTAGAATTAAATCAAAAAAAATAGGTAAAACAATCAAATTTAAATTAACTATGTGCGATAATAAATCATGTTGTCAAAATGCACAACGCCTGAAGGAGAGTGAAGAGAAGTTGATGGCGGCTCAGGCTCTTGCCAACATGGGAAGCTGGGAATATTATTTTAATGAAAATAAAATTATCGGAACGCCTGAGGCGTATAGAATATTTGAGATTGATGATAGCATTCAAGATCCATCTGCTATCATAGACTTGGTAGATTGGAGTTCAGAGGCCGTCAAAATTTACAATACAGTGAAGAGAAACT
>CAXQBA010000254.1:0-6610 GCA_964221885.1 Luminiphilus sp.
GTAGTGGATAGAAAACATCCAGCTACAAGAACTAAGGTGAACAAGAGCATTGTCAAAAAGTACCTCATTCACACAAAATACTAGAAATGTGGATGAATATCAGACAGATAAATGTCAAATTTAAGAATGGTATTAGCCGGGATATTATCTAATCCCTCCTCTCCATATGCTAATCGAGACGGAACGTATAATTGTACTGAATCACCTATGGAGGTATGAGTTAACCCAATCTTGAGCCCATGAATCAAATCATCCACCGCTAAGGTATCGGTGGAGCGTTCAAAAAAAACTGTTTGATGTACTGCATCCTTGCATGATAGATTCAATACAACATCTAGATCATTGTTCAAAGTAGGAGACAGATCAAGGTTCGAACGATGGTCATGTACTATGAAAATACCTGTTTCACGAATCTGATATCCGATCAATGAATGGGAAGATACATATTGTTCGATCCAACTGACTTCTTCATTGAAACGAACATTCTCAGCCTTTTGACAAGACAAAAAGCCGAGAATTACAGATACTATGATGGTATACTTGATCAATTATTTCTTTTTGACAAGATACACACAAACAGGTAAATGATCAGAAAATCCACCCTGATATTTTCCAGCAACATAAGTTCGAAAGGGATAACCTTTCCAATTACCAGCTTGGTTGACTAGAAACGATTTATAGAATCGATCGTATTTGAAGAATTTATACCCATCTGAATTTTGTAATAGTCCTTCAGAAACAAGAATCTGATCAAATAGATTCCAAGCATCATTCCATGCTAATGTTCCCAATCCTTTTCTGTATAATTCATAACTTGGATTAAAAAATTGTTGTTTTTGAACCTGATCCTTACTGAATTTAGCCTGCATCACATTTTTAACACTAGGGCTGATCGGATCATCATTCAGATCACCCATTACAATGATCTTTGCATTGGGTTGATCGGCGAGAATTGAATCTGTGAAATGTTTACAAAAACGAGCAGTGCCTTCTCGAAGATAAGATCCTCCGCGACGAGATGGCCAATGGCATACGATCACATAGACCTCATCACCATCGAGCTTTCCTTTAACCCAAAGCATATCTCGTGTGAAAACTGTATCACGCTCTGCGACATCTTTGCCATCATTTTCATTATCGTAAAATAACTTTGGTGTGATGGTACCTGATTCAATAACACTGAAATGACTAGGATTATATAAAAGCGCAACGTCAATACCACGTTTATCGGGTGAGTCATAATGTACGATCTTATAATTTCGGTCAACAATTGATTTCTGTTTTACAAAGTCGGATAGAACCCCCTTATTTTCAATCTCGCAAACACCTAAAAGTGTTGGCCCTAAAGGTGTTAATTCAGTACCTAGCTTGGATATCACATAAGATAGATTACCTAATTTTTCTTCATATATTTTACCAGTGTATGCGTAACTCCCAGATGGCGTAAAGTCATCATCACGTACATTATCCTGATTAATAGTATCAAAAAGATTTTCAAAATTGTAAAAACCTACGCAGTGAATATTGTAGGCCTGTTGTTCGTTCTCTTTATCTGTTTTTACAACACTTTTATTAGAAGAACAAGCACTAAATATAATCGGAATAAGAATAACAAAATAGAAAAGCTTCATGATCTTTTTTTTTGCGAAAATAATAATTCTTCCCCAAGAAGTAATACGTTTTTGAAAATTTATAGAAACCCTTAAACGATCTTAGGCATTCACTCATTATTAGACTTAAAAAAATACTGTAAAAAAAAAGATTGATGCTTTTTTTTTAAAAAAAATAAATTGGTTTTGTCACAAAGTTTTTATTAAATTTGTGCGCAATTTGAGCAAGGTCGATAGAAGGTTAGATTCCTCCATAATTTTTTAATAGGATTGCTTTCTATTCTTAAGTTGTCGATCATCAAGTTGCATGAGATCAATCAATATTTTTTACATATTACTACATAATTGACGAACAATGATTCTAAGGCATGTCTTTTCACTGACTTTCATTACCTTTTTGTCCACTATTCAACTATTTGCTCAATCAACAGTTACAGGTACTATTAAAGATAACGTATCTAATGAGTTATTACCAGGGGTGTTGGTGGAAGTAGAGGGAACCGATCAATATGCGCAGACGTCCATTTCTGGTGTTTTCACCATTGAAGGATTAGAAGCAGGAGAAATTTCGTTATTGATCAGTGCTGAGGGATACGAACTGATTCGGTCATCATTCACTGTAAAGCTAGGATCCAATGATCTAGGTGAGATTAGTTTAAAACCATCTTTTACCGACGAAAATACAGATTCTGAGGACTTGGTTCCAACTATCATGCTATCTGATGAGGAAGTAGAAAGTGGTTCGTCTGGTACGCAGACGGTATCTGGTATATTAAATGCTCGAAGAGATATTTTTACATCAAAGGTTGCTTTTGCTTGGTCTGTTGCAAGATTCAGAATCAGAGGTTATGATTCAGACAATACGCAGCTGTACATGAATGGTATCCAGATGAATGACCTAGAGAGTGGTCGACCAACATGGTGGACATGGTCAGGACTGAATGATGTAACCAGAAATAGAAATTCTGTAATTGGTCTCGGTGTTACTGATTTTGCATCAGGAGACATTGGAGGTGCTTCTTTTTTAGATGTTAGAGCATCGAAGCAACGCAAACAATTTCGAGTTACCTATACATTTGCGAACCGTTCATACAATCATCGTTTAATGGCCACCTACAATACAGGTGTCATGGAAAATGGCTGGGCTTTTTCATTCTCTGGCTCGTATAGATTATCAGACCAGGGACCTTGGACGTATATTAAAGGCGCTACCTACAATGGTGGTTCTTATTTTGTTGGCGTTGAAAAGATCATTAACAACAAGCATTCAATTGCACTTAATGTGATCGGTTCACCTAATGTACGTGGTAAAGGTGGACCTGCTGTTCAAGAAATGTTTGATCTAGCAGGAACGAATTATTACAATCCCAACTGGGGATATCAAACAGCTCCTGATGGTCGTCAGCTGGTCAGAAATTCAAGAATGACGGACTCACACCAACCGTTGTTTTTACTTTCTCATGAGTCGAAGATCAATGAGGACATCAAACTTCATTCATCGGTGTCATATCAGTTTGGTAAGTACGGTTCAACAGCATTGGATTGGTATAATGCAGAAGATCCACGTCCTGATTATTATCGAAAATTACCAAGTTACATTGAAGATCCATATCAACAGCAATTGGCCACTGATCTATTAATGAATAACGAGTCACTGCGTCAGATTCAATGGGATCGTTTGTATGACATCAATCGAAATGCCTATGAGTTTGTAGCAGATCCTAATGGAGTCATGGGAGATACTTTGTATGGTAATCGTTCAAGATATATTGTAGAAGAACGTAGATATGATTCTCAGAAAGCAAATGCTGCTATGTGGATGAATGCTAAGGTGAATGACTTCTTACGGATCGATGGTGGACTTTCCTATCAATTCTACAACTCTAGAAACTTTAAGGTTGTCGATGATCTACTAGGTGGTGACTTTTATGTGGATATCAATCGATTTGTTCAAAGAGATTCAGCGAATTCATCAAATCCAGATGTATATCAAAACGATGTTGATAACCCGAACCGTATCTTGGCGGTGGGTGATGTATTTGGATATGACTATGAAGCGATTGTTCACAAAGCAAGAGCTTGGGCTCAAGCTGCTTTTACGTTTAAAAAGATTGACTTTTTTCTATCTGGACAAGGAGAATTCACCTCTTTTTACAGAAAAGGAAATATGCGAAATGGACTTTTTCCTGACAACTCTTTTGGGTTACAAGATCCTAAGAATTTCTTCACGTATGGAACTAAGGCAGGTCTAACCTATAAAATTGATGGTCGAAACTATGTGTTTGCTAATGCTTCCTATCAGACCAAAGCACCTTATTTCAGATATACGTATATTTCTCCTCGTGTTAGAGATCAAATCATTTCTGAAAATCTAGATAGCCTAATATCTAGTAATTACTCTTTTGAGGCTGGTTATATGCTTCGTTCTCCTAAGATCAAAGCCAGAGCGGTTGCTTATTACACTAAATTTGTCAATCGTTTTTACCAACGTTCATTCTACTTAGATCTTGTTACAACAACAGATGCTGGTGGTGCTTTCGTCAATTACATCATGCGTGGTATCGATCAGCAACACATGGGTATTGAAATAGCAGCAGAATATAAGTTTGATATGGGACTTTCTATCAGTGCAGCTGCTTCGATCGGAGAATATACTTATACAACTCGTCCACAAGCTAGTTTCTTTCTTGACAACGATCCAACAACAGAAATTGATACACGTACGGTTTACTTGAAGGACTTTTACATTCCTAATACTCCACAAATGACCTACAATATCGGTGCGACATATCGCTCGAAAAAGTATTGGATGTTAAGTGTGAATTTCAATTATTTCCATCGTTCGTTTGTTGATGTTAATCCAGACCGTAGAACGTTACGTGCTGTTTCTTATACTCCAAATCCTGATGTACAGCAACAAGCTGTCGAACCTGGTTCTGAACTATGGGAAAGTATCTTAGCACAAGAAGAACTTCCGGGTCGTTTTACTTGTGATCTATTCTTTTCAAAATCTTGGAAAGTGGACAATTACTTTATTTACTTAAATATAGGTGTTAGTAATATTTTAAATGCTACGGATATTCGCACTAGTGGATTTGAACAATATCGTTTCGATTATGCTGAAAAGAACGTAGATAAGTTTCCACCTAAATACTATTACGCGTATGGAACCAATTTTATGGTCCAGGTTGCGTTCAGAATATAAATCTCTCAAAAATAAATTCGTAAATCACTAATTTGAATATATAAGTCTTATGAAAGCGAAAAATGTAAAATCAGCAGCTTTTTTATTATTGGTCATCTTGTTTATTGTTTCTTCATGTAGGAAACAATATGATACGCCACCAATCTCAGATCTTCCTGTTTTGACTCAAAACATGACGATACAAGCACTAAAAGATTCATTAGGTGCAGCTCAGTATTTAGCCTTTGATACCAGTTCTACTTTTGTTATAGGCGGTGTTGTAGTTGCTGATGATCGTAGTGGTAACTTTTACAAAACATTGATCATTCAAGATTCAACAGGTGGAATAAGTATTCCTATTGACGGTTTTGATCTGTATAATGAATATCCAGTTGGACGTTATGTTTTTGTTAGAATGGCTGGTTTATATGCTGTTAGAGATGGAAATGTTGTTATTGTAAGTTCAAGTTCCAATGCCAGCGAGTCTCGTTTACCTCAAGCAACCTATCGTAATTTTGTAATTGGTGGTTCATATGGGAATACAGTTACACCAGCTATCAAAACGTTTGGTTCGTTGACATTTAACGATCTTAATACGTTAGTTACTATTGAAAATGTTGAATTCGCAGCATGCTTTGCAGGAGCAGCCTATGCAAATGCAAGTAATCCCTCATCTGGTGTGAACGTGGATTTGAATGAGTGTACTTCTGGTGGAACTCAGATCCTGAGAAATAGTGATTTTTCAGATTTTGCCGCCCAATTAATGCCGACAGGTAATGGTTCAATTACGGTTATTTACAGCTCATATAATAGTTCACCTCAACTACTTATCCGTGACCCTTCTGACATTAATTTCACAGATGCAAGATGTGTTGCTTTACCAACTCAAATGCCAATCGATTCTGTAAGAATGTTATTTGATAATGGGACCACAGTAGGCCCTGCTAATCGTAAGATTGAGGGAATCGTGATTTCAGATCTTGAATACGAGAATATTGATTACAAATCAATTGCTGTTCAGGATGAGTCAGGCAGAGGTATTGTTTGTCGCTTTTTGAGCAGCCCGACAGGAGATATTAACCTAGGAGATAAGGTTCGTGTTGACATTGGTGGACAGACATTATCAGAATATAATGGATTACTTCAGGTCAATAATGTTCCTAATGAAAAGGCATGTGTTGTATCATCAGGTAACGAAACAGTACCTACTATAGTGACGATTTCGCAGATTAATGCGGATATTGAACGGTATGAGTCAACATTAGTAACGATCAAAGATGCTACCATTTCAGGTGGTACTACGTATGGTTCTAATTTCGGAAACTTGACCTTGGATGATGGCACGGGTACAATGACCTTACGAACGATTACTGGTAGTTTTCCAGCTACGTTTGCCTCTGAGTCTGTTCCAACAGGAACGGTTAGTGTGACGGGAGTAATATCTCAATTCAACACAACGAATCAAATATCTATTCGAAATACTACTGACGTTCAATAAGAATGTTGAGATAATACATTAGATTAGCCACCTGCAAAGGTGGCTTTTTTTTATGCGGACCAAACAATTAAAAATACTACTTTCATTTTTTTGTATTTATTTTATTTGGGGCTCAACATATTTAGCCACCAAATGGTCTTTTGTTTCTTTTCCACCATTCCTAATGACATCTACAAGGTTTTTAATGGCTGCTTTGATAATGGCTGTTATACGGTTCAAGCATCTACGTGATCTCACGTTAGTTGGAATCCGAAATGCTATGATGATTGGGTTCCTGATCTTAGGTATTGGTACAGGCTGTTGTATGTGGGCTTTGCA
>CAXQBA010000255.1:0-3579 GCA_964221885.1 Luminiphilus sp.
CAATCTTGAACCGATACTCGCCAATCAGAAGAGAGAAAATGATCCAAAAATGAGGTAGTGTACGTTCCATTCATCACTTGTTCATCTGATATGATTCGTTGTAAAAATAACAAATTTGTTTGTGGACCAAAAAACACGAACCGGTCTAGCAGAAACTGCATTTTTTGAAAAGCGATTGCTCTGGATGAACCTTGAACGATCAATTTTGCTAACATAGGATCGAAATGAGGTGTTATCAGATCTCCATCCTGAATAAAATAATCGATTCTACCTCCGTCTATTACTGGATATTTGATGTGTTTTACAACACCGGAACATGGTGCAAACTGACGAGATGGATCCTCTGCATATAATCTCAATTCAAAGGCATAACCTGATCGTTTAATTTCATCTTGTGGCATCAAAAGAGATCCATTAGCAATTCGAATCTGCCATTCGACAATGTCGATACCTATTACAGCTTCTGTTACAGGATGTTCGACCTGTAAGCGTGTATTCATCTCTAAAAAATAAAACGCATGACTATCCTCATCATAAATGAATTCAATGGTACCTGCACCAATATATCCTATATGTTTTGCAATTGAAGTAGCAACCTGATACATCTTTTGTAGAATTGAGTCATCAGCAATCGTTGCTGGTGACTCTTCCAAAACTTTTTGATACCTTCTTTGAATAGTACATTCACGTTCAAATAAATGAACAACCTGTCCAGATGTATCTGCTAATATTTGAACCTCAATGTGTCGAGCATTAGAAATATATTTTTCAATAATCACATCATCTGATCCAAAACTTGCCATCGCCTCACGTTTGACAGCAGACAGATCATCTGATAAGAACTCTGCTGAGTCAACACGTCTCATACCTTTTCCTCCTCCTCCCATAGCTGCTTTGATCAATATGGGATAACCGATCTGATCAGCTTGATCTCGAATAAACTCAATAGATTGATCATCACCTTGATATCCTGGTATCAACGGAACATTTATCGAAAGTAATCCTTTCTTGGCATTTGACTTTGAAGACATCCAACGAATTACTTCATGACCTGGACCAATAAAAACTATATTGGCAGTTTCACAGGCTTTTGCAAAATCTGGATTTTCAGAAAGAAAACCATATCCAGGATGTATCGCATCTGCACCAACTTCCTTGGCCATTTTAATAATACGATCGATGGATAAATACGTCGATTGTACGGTTGAATCATTGAAAGCTATTCCATGATCAGCCATTTGAACAAAACGGCTATTCTGTTCGTCACGGATATACGGAACGGATGTAGTAATTCCCAAACGCTTACAGGTAGATATGATTCGACAGGCTATTTCGCCTCTATTTGCTATAAAAATATGTTGTATCATTCCACCGTATTTTTGATTAATGAACGGTAAACGACCTCCTGAATTCGAGAACGGATATCTTTTCGTATCAATGTCATATTATCCATTTGTGGAAAGGTTCGGTTTGATAAAAAGATATAAATAAGCTTTTCGTCTGGATCAGCCCATACTCCGATACCTGTAAATCCTTGATGGCCAAACGTATTATCAGAAGCTTGCCAAGCTACATTAACGGACTTATCTTTCTCACAAGGCTCCTTCCGATCAAACCCGATCCCACGACGAGAAGATGGATTGAATTGACGGGTAAACTGCCAGATGGTCTCTTTACTTATATACTGGCGCCCATCATAAAACCCCTCGTTAAGTAACATTTGAAGGATCATTCCTAACTCCATGGCCGTTGAAAAAAGACCTGCATGTCCAGATACACCGTCTAACATAGCTGCTCCCATATCATGTACATGACCCTGAATCGTATCATATCTGAAATAAGTATCTACATCCGTTGGTATGATGCGATCTCTTTTCAAACCTCTGCGAAGAGGATTAAAACCAGTAATGCTAAGTCCCATGGGCTCATAAAAAGTCTCCCGAACATATTGCTCAAAAGGCATTTTAACAATAGTTTCGATTAATTTTGGTAAAAGATAAAACCCGAGGTCCGAATATTTGTAACCACTGCGTCTTCGTAAAGGTGAATCAATGATGGCGCGCCAAACAACTGAATCAACTTTAGCTTTGTCAAAAAATAATGAATCGGTTACTTCATAATTATAATTCTCCGTCTTTGTTTTTGCATAAAAGATTGGATCTGGACGATTGGTTGAATCAAGTGTATTAATGTAAAAAGGGATCCAAGCTTTCAGTCGTGCTTCATGGGCCATTACATCTGCAATGCGTAACTTCTCTTTATTTGATCCTTTCAACATGGGTATATGATCACCCAACCAATCTGTAAGAGATATCCGCCGTTCATCATATAACTTCATGATGGATAAGGTAGTAGCAGCTATTTTAGTAACGGAAGCCACATCGTAAACATCATCCAATCGGACGGGTACCTTCTGCATATAATCATGATGTCCAAAAGCTTTATGGTAGGCAACCATACCATCTTTGACAACCATTACCTGACAACCCGGAGAGGCTTTAGACTGGATCATCTCGTCAGTAATTTTGTCTATTTCATTCAAGACCTTGCTACTCATTCCCAATTTTTCAGGATTGGTGGCATATGGCAAGCGATTCGATTTCGTGGTTTGTCCCATATTGAATCTAAATGATGGTGATGCACTTATAGGTAGTCGCCCTGAAAAAGACAGACCACCCGTTAAGGCTTGAGCTGTTGCCAATTGAGTATATGGGTCATCATTATAACTGACAACGATATTTTTGAATCCTTCAAAATACTCTAAAGCATATGGCGATCCAAAAAGAACGATCAAAATATTTGTATTCTTGTGTAATTCCCTGAGTTGTTTAATAATTGATAAATCGATTCCATAACCTTTTTTTCGATATCGACTCATGGCATGGAAACCGACAATTAGTAAACTGTCATCTCGAATCTGATCCAATTTATTTCGATCCAATATGGATGGAGATGAAAGTATCCGTCCCTTACAATACTTCTTCATAGATGTCTGAAACGGTGTTTTTTCAGTAACCCCAAATGAAATAATCGATGTTTTTTGACGAACAGCACGATCGAGTGGTACACTAATATCATTCTTTACCAATGTAATAGATTGGTCGATTAACATTCGTTTTAAGACCCTACTTTCATTACTAATTAGATTGGGTTTACCGACGATTTCTGAGCTATCACTTTGAAACAACCCTACCGCATATTTAGCTCTTAAAATTTTACGAACACGCTCATCCAAAGAACTAATTGTTGTTAGTGAATCTTGAATAGCCTTTTGAATTCGAGAGGTCGCTTGTTCAATATCCTGGCTAACCAACAGGATGTCGTTACCTGCTAAATAGGCTTTTAAGTCTGTAAGGCCATCCTGAAAATGTTTGGTAACCCCTTTCATATTCAGTGCATCTGTGATAACAAGTCCATTAAACCCTAAACTATCGATCAAAAGATCGTTTACACCTTTCTTTGATAACGTGATAGGAAGATGTATACTTGAATCTATTGTCGGAATATGTAAATGCGCCACCATGACCGACTTAATACCTGCATGTATCAGTGATCTGAATGGATACAACTCGATAGAGT
>CAXQBA010000256.1:0-3762 GCA_964221885.1 Luminiphilus sp.
TAATGGATGCAGGTGTACCAATCCGTAAGGCTGTTTCTGGAATTGCTATGGGGTTGATTTCTGATGGTACCAGAAATGTTGTTCTTTCAGATATCTTAGGAGATGAAGATCATTTAGGTGATATGGATTTCAAAGTAACAGGTACTTCTGATGGTATTTGTGCTTGTCAAATGGATATAAAGATAGAGGGATTGGATTATGAACTTCTGGCTACAGCTTTACAGCAAGCAAAAGAAGGAAGAATGCACATATTGTCCATTATGAATGAGACCATTGCTGCACCAAATGAAACACTTAAACCTCATGCACCTCGTATTGAGCGTATCGATATCCCATCTGACAAGATTGGTGCGGTGATCGGACCTGGTGGTAAGATTATTCAAAGTATGCAATCTGAAACAGACACTACGATTACTATTGAAGAGAATGGTAATATAGGTATTGTACTTGTCTCAGGTGTTGGTGAAGAGAATGTAAGTAAGGCCTTACAAATGATCAAAAATATCGTTGTAGAGCCTGAAGTTGGTGAAGAATATGATGCAAAAGTAGTTAGTATCATGCCATATGGTGCTTTTGTTGAATTCATGCCTGGCAAAGAAGGTCTACTTCATGTTTCAGAAATGGATTGGAAACGCGTTGAAAATGTAGAAGATGTTTTAACCGTAGGTCAAGAACTTAAAGTAAAACTACTAGATGTTGATAGCCGTACAGGTAAGTTCAAATTATCTAGAAAGGTACTTCTTCCAAAACCTGAGGGTTACGTTGAGCGTCCTCCACGTGATAAGAAAAGACGAAATAACGGTAATAACCATGGCAACCGAAATCAAAATCGTCATCACAGAAATAATTCTGATAATTAATCATAAAAAAAGCAAACCGATTGGTTTGCTTTTTTTTATTATTACAATTCCATAGACACGATTAAAAATAAATATATATCTTTCTTTTTCAATAAGATATAAAAATATTTACCTACTGTAAGCACTAAAAAACTATATTTTTTTAGTGCTTTTTTTTAGCCTACTTCTTTGATATATGTTGTTTCAACTCTACTTTTGAATCAACAAATCCAACAAAGATGTTAAGAGCAATAAATCAAATTATTATTTCAATTATTTCATTACTCAATGAGTAAGGAGGAACAATATATACCTATATGAAGCCTCCTACAAGGGAGGCTTTTTTTATTTAAAAAACGAATATTATGCAAAACAAGAATCAGTCATACATTTTTTTAGACGGTACATTTTGTAAAAAATCAGAAACCAGCGTTTCTCCTTTTGGTCAATCCTTACATTATGGATATGGTGTATTTGAAGGAATCCGTGCCTATAAAACACCTCATGGACCTTCTATTTTTAAAGCTAAGGAACATTTTGAGCGCTTAATCTATTCTGCCCAAAAACTACATATCGATCTGCCATACAGTGTAGATCAGTTAATTAATCTATCCTACCAGCTACTTGAAATGAATCAACTGGAGGATGCCTATATCCGTCCATTAGTTTACTTAGGAGATGAACTTCATCTAACCCCATCCACAGACGTACATGTATTTATCGCAGCTTGGTCTTGGGACAAATACTTAGGTCACAACCTGGTTCGTGTGATGACGTCGCCTTACCAACGCCCCAATCCAAAATCAGTTCATGTGGAGGCCAAGGCAACCGGTCATTATACCAATTCAATCTTAGCAGGTACCCATGCCCGAAAAATGGGCTTTGATGAAGCACTTCTTCTCGATATGAATGGACATGTTGCAGAAGGGCCAGGAGCTAACTTCTTTTATCAAAAAGATGATACCCTATACACTTGTCCAAAAGGGCACATCCTTCCAGGTATAACCCGTCAGACCATTCTTGAATTAGCTAATATACTGGATATCCCAGTCTTTGAGCGCTACTTCACCCCAGAGGAGGTACACGGAGCGCAAGGCGCATTCTTTGTGGGAACAGCAGCGGAGGTTGCAGGCATTCAAAGTTTAGACAATGTCCCATTCCAATTAGCATGGGAAGATACCTTTGGCTATGAACTCAGTAAAGCATACCAACGCGAAGTGCTAGAGCAAGAACCTGTTTGGATATTTTAAAATATAAAATCCGTAAATGATGTTGAATAAATACAGTGCCAGAGTAACACAAGACCCTAGTCAACCTGCCGCAAAAGCTATGCTCCATGCCGTTGGATTAAGTGAGGAAGATATGACCTTACCTCAAGTTGGCATCGTGAGTACTGGTTTTGAAGGAAACCCTTGTAATATGCATTTGAACGATTTAGCTAGCATTGTCAAACAAGGTGTTCAAGAACATCCTGCCATCGGTTTGATCTTCCACACCATTGGCGTGTCTGATGGTATTTCCATGGGAACCCCCGGCATGAAGTACTCATTACCCTCACGAGAGATCATAGCAGATAGTATCGAAACCGTTGTCAATGCTCAATCCTATGATGGTGTTATTGCCGTGGTCGGTTGCGATAAGAATATGCCTGGAGCCATGCTGGCCTTTTGCCGATTGAATAGACCAGCTATCTTGGTATATGGTGGATCGATCGCCAGTGGCTGCCACGGAGGCAAAAAACTAAATATCGTATCGGCATTCGAAGCACTGGGTGAGAAATATGCGGGCACGATCGATGATGAGACCTATCAAGGCATTGTAAAAAATGCTTGTCCTGGTGCGGGTTCTTGTGGTGGAATGTATACGGCGAATACCATGTCAGCAGCCATAGAAGCTTTAGGAATCAGTCTACCCTATTCATCATCAAACCCAGCAGTCAGTGACTACAAAAAAAGGGAATGTTTTGAAGCGGGTAGAGCTATCTATCCCGTTCTTGAAATGGATCTCAAACCAAGAGATATCATGACTCGATCTGCCTTTATGAATGCACTACGTGTTGTTACTGTTTTGGGGGGATCTACAAATGCTGTCCTTCACCTATTAGCTATGGCAAATACACTTGATTTGTCCATAACCATTGAAGATTTTCAACAGATCAGTGATCAGACTCCTATGCTTGGTGATCTCAAGCCAAGTGGTCAATACCTAATGGAAGATCTTCACCGCATTGGAGGACTCCCAGCCGTTATGAAATATATGCTTTCGTTAGGCATGTTGGATGGAAATTGTATAACTATAACTGGAAAAACCTTGGCTGAGAATCTAGCTGATGTTCCTGAACTTACCTTTGATCAAGACATATTTCGTCCGATTCAAAACCCTTTAAAACCATCAGGACATCTTCGCATCCTCTTTGGTAATCTAGCAACGGAGGGATGTGTGGCCAAGATCACTGGAAAAGAGGGAGAATACTTTACTGGCAAAGCCATTGTTTTTAACTCAGAGCCTGAGGCCAATCAAGCGATCTCTGCGGGGAAAATCCAGGCTGGACACGTTGTTGTTATTCGATATGTAGGTCCAAAAGGAGGTCCAGGTATGCCTGAAATGTTAAAGCCAACCTCTTCGATAATGGGATTGGGACTCGGTCAACAGGTAGCCCTCATTACGGATGGTCGTTTTTCAGGGGGTACGCATGGATTTGTGGTCGGACATATCAGTCCAGAAGCCTATGACGGTGGAACGATTGCGTTGATCCAAGATGATGATGTCATTCATATTGATGCCATTAAAAATGAAATTCACTTGCAGGTAGATGAGAAAGAATTAGCATCGAGAAAAGCAAACTGGGAGTGCCCAAGCTGTCCAATCCAAAGAGGCTACCTGACCAAATATAGAAAAACCGTTTCATCCGCTTCCTTGGGGT
>CAXQBA010000257.1:0-2255 GCA_964221885.1 Luminiphilus sp.
CCTCCTTTAAGTCGCTTCTGATTGGTTTGTAGAAGATCTTGAATGTGCGTTATATTCGAATCAATACGAATTGAAAATAGCTTATTTCGGTTTATTATCTTGGAGAGAGAATCTGACTTTGCCAATGAAAGAGTGTCAGCTTTTTTCTCGAAAGCAATTCGTTGATTATTTAGTTTTTGATTCGCCTTACGCAACGAATCTTTTAGCGTCGCCTCATTGCAAAGATCTTCGAGTATGAGTTTTACCGAAGGTTGATTTTCCTGAATAGCAACATCTTGCGCTTTAGCTGAGCAGCCGGCAAGGATCAAAACACAATATAACGCAGGAAACTTCAATAACTGAGGTTTCATTGAGCGCAAGTATATTAACTTAGTCTTCAATTATTCAATAATTGAACGTCTTTATTCGTAATAATATACAACAAGGTTTCGAGCATCTGACAGTTCTAACCTACCGGCAAGTTTGTCGCTCACAGATCCGTCATTTTTATAGAATCTAAAAGTATCTTGTGCACCTGTATCTAGATTAATTAAAGCATCAACAGTGTAGCTTTTTCCTTTTAAGTAGTCCACAACCGCATTTGTTCCATCAAGTAACGTCGCCGCTTGAGGCTTGTGAATGATAAAGTGCTCTATTTCACTTTTACTGTTTTTAGCAACTACTAAAAATCTTCTTTCTCTTGGTGTTGAAGAACTGTTACTCCCAAGTTTAACCTTGTTCTTATAAGCCAATAAATGCGTTTGAAATACAGTAAGCTTCTCCTCTTTGGCCCAATCTATGAATGCCTCAATACCAGTATAATGAGTCATGTTGAACGTTTTATCTGTTCCTGAACCAGAAAATGTAACACTCCCATCTTTCAAATTAACCACGTCTACTTCTCCGTTGGGATAAACAGCTACAAGCGCATCCAAACTACCTTTTTTCATCGAATTGTTAACTACGGTACCATAGTCAATTGTTAAACCAACAAGTTCTGCATACGCTGCATCTAGTTCGCTCATATAGGCGCCAGAGGAATAGCAGATAACATTTTTATTTTTACTCCACTCCAAATATCGATCTCCAACAGATTTACCGTCAATTTCATCTGCGAAGTACTTTGCGCGAACACGCATTCCCTTTCTCTTTAGTCTAACAATTTTAAATGATTCTCCGTTGTGTGTTTTCTCCGTAAAATTCGCTAAAGTGATATCATAAATTTTCTCTGATTGAGAATAGCCAATGGTCGTAAGAAACAGTGAAACCAATAATAATGCTGCCTTTTTCATCGTAGTTTGTTTTTAATTAGTGCATATAATTTCAACATGAACAGGAAATATGCATATGCCGTCACAATTCCTGCGAGTATTAATAATAACTTGAACAAAGGCGACGTTCCGATCCACACTCTGTTCATAATGTAACCGTATTTCTGATCTACAAGATAATTAATAAATTTTTCGCTGTTTGTGAAGTTCAAATCAACAGCATACTTATTCTGTCTACATCGATCCGTCAATATTTTGAAATTCTGATCGTACTTTATACTCGGGTTCGTCTCAGACAAAGACGTTAAACTGTTCGAAACATTATCCAGCCAAAATCTCCCAAATGCTTTAAAAAAAATTCTATTATTCTTTGAATTAATGGAATAAATAAGAGCTCTTTCTCCCATTAATATTGCATCCATGTATGCTTGCGAATTAAGACTACTAGAATCCAAATTGAAGGTTTTGATCTTCTCCTTAGTAATCAAATCAAAATATTCTAACTCAACAGCATCACCGTATGCTAAAGTATCCTTAAGATAGTACAGATCACTCTCCAACCAGCGGAATGAACAATAACCAATTGCATCAAGATATTCCTTTTGAGGAATTGTCAGGATGTTATTTTCAAAACTTATTTTGTCCTTGTATGACGGGATCAAACCAATTGTATCAGAAAGTTCACATTCCTCTAACTCATATTTCAAAAATTCCTTTTCCATTGGAACCATGAAAAAAGCATACCCAGAAATCAAAATGATCGCAAGTGCAACAGCTGACCCGATAACTCTAGACCATTTCATTATCTGAATAAATCGAAATTATAAGCTAGCCTGGCAATAAAATAATCCGGTAAGAAATCATTACCCTTTGTGGTCATTTCTTTGAAGCTTGAGTTGAATCCCATATTAAACCCTATGCGGAATACATTGTGTTTCCAGTAAGCTAACTCAAAACCAAGCTTCCAATCTTTAAACTTAGAAGATCGGAAGAGCACACGTCTGA
>CAXQBA010000258.1:0-3806 GCA_964221885.1 Luminiphilus sp.
TTAGATTATAATTTCTGATATGAAATCTAAATTTTTCTTTTAATCCAATAGATGAAAATTTTTTTTTAAAAAAAAATCATTCCGCATAAATTTGTCCTTTAAGGTATCAGAATCGTATAAACTATAGTAGTTTAAAATAGTTATGGCGAATACAACAGGTAAAAAATACGGTGGCAGAAGAAGAGGTACACGGAATAAGATAACCAAGGACATAAAAACCATGTTGCGTGGTTTCATTGAATCAGAGATGGAATTCATCCAACAACATATCGATGAGTTAACTGTCAATCAACGAGCACAGATATTAGCAAAACTCCTCCCCTACATAATACCCAAACAAATGCACATAGATCAAACCAATCTTCCAAATGATGGCAAACTGCTTCATGTGACCTTTACGTCAACAGGCGTCAAATTACCCACGTCTGAAGCAGAGATTGAGGAAGCGTTGAGATGACAAACATGACTAAAATCGCATTTATTTGCTTCATTTTTACAGCAAAAAATGATATGATTGAATTTAAAATATTGATTTACAATAATTTAGAATTTTATTTTACTTTCTGTATCGGAAAGTAAAAAAATACGTTTTATGACTAAAGATGCTGAAAATGGTGGTGAGGTGCGTATTTAATTATTTCTTATATTTAATAACAACTATAAATGTTCATCAAATACATATCCACCTTTGTTTTAATTGCCTTTTTGAATATTCTTTACTCTCAAGAACAGAATACTATTTTTTCAAAAAAGATTGATTCCATAAGTATCTGTTCTTTCAATATTCAATTTCTTGGACATTTTAAGAATAGAGAGGATTCATTGTTAGCAGAATTGCTAAAACCTTATGATGTCGTTGTAATTCAAGAAATGGTGGCTCCACCAATTTCGGGCACCTATCCTGATCTTAGTCGCTTTAAAAAAGATAAAGAAAGTGCTTCATTTACGAATAGAATGGTTCAAAATGGTTTTTCTTTTTGGCTTTCACCTGAAGACACCGGACCAAAAAGAAATCATACGAATAGTACAAGTTCTGAATGGTGGATCACTTTTTACAAACCTGAAATATTAATACCTGATAGTTCAAAATTTTATGGTTTTTTAGATTCAATTACGGTCGCCAGTTCAAAATACCAACGCGTACCCTACTCCATGCCTTTTATGTCATCATTAGATAGCAGTCACTTATTCTCACTGATCTCCTTACATTTACAGCCGGGCAATAGACCCAATGATCGTGAGATTCGTGCCAATGAACTGTCCAACCTAGTCAAGTGGTCTAAAGAACATGGAGATTCAAGTACCATTCTCTTACTCGGAGATTGTAATATTTACACCTCAAATGAATATGTACCATATAATGACATCGGATTTTACTCCTTAAATGATCGCTGTGAGTTCACAAATACTAAAATGTATGAAGACTCAACGAAAGGTAAGCCGTATGATCATGTTTTCTACTTGAAAGATTCAATGAATCATTGGTATCTGGATCATTTTGAAGTGATTGACCTCATGGATTATTACAAAAAAACCATTCCACCTCCTCTTTTCAATTTTGAACCTTACGACCACGATCTGTTTAGAACATCTTTTTCAGATCACCTTCCCATTACGTTCAAGTTTTATTATATTACAATAGATCAACATTCAAATTAAATGGGTCTAATGAAAGATTCCATTTTTAAAACATACATCATGAGACATTTTTTTTGCATACTTATTTTCTTATCATGCATTGGACCCATTTTATCACAAAATCTCTATATCCGTGGTTCTCGAGTTGGTGAGATCGAGCGTGATGGTGATATTTACATCAAAGGATCGAGAGTCGGTGAGATCGAATCCGATGGGGATGTGTACAAACGTGGTTCAAGAATCGGTGAGATCGAATCCGATGGAGACATTTATTACAAAGGATCAAGGGTAGGTGAAGTAGAACGTGATGGCGATGTATACTATCGTGGTTCTCGTATTGGTGAAGTTGAATCCGACGGGGATATTTACTACAAAGGATCTCGGATAGGAGAATGTTCGGGTGTAAACAGAGCCTGGGTTGGTGCTGTAGTGTTCATATTCTTTCGAGATGAACTCGGTATCGATTAATTTAGTCTACAGCCGCTGTACAAATAAAGAGTTTCGGTTACCTTTTTGATCTGTTACCTGTATTAAATACATGCCTGAATGCTCTGGAAGGTTTAATTGGTGAGACCATTCGGTCATCTCTTCCTCAATAAGTAGACGACCTGCCACATCCATCACTTGTACGATTATCGTTTGATTTTTATTTTCTAGTTCGATCGTTACAACTCTGTGAGTCGGATTAGGGTAAACACTGATCGAATCCATAGTTTGACGTAGCTCAGTTGTACTTAATGAAGAATTCCCTGAATAGACACGCCAATACTTATTATTTCCAGCCTGCCATATAGCTCCCGTTACATTATCCTCTGAATCAATAAGGTCCATGACACCATCACCTGTAAAATCATATATCCCAAAATGACCATTATCGCCATATAATTGGTCATCAAACTGCTCACCCAGATCTGGAATATCCCATTGTATAAATGATGATTGAAACGAACTACCTGTGTTCATATATACTTTCCAATAGCGCTGGCCACCATTCATCCATACTAGACCGGTCGTATTATCCTCGGCATCGATCAGATCCAATTTACCATCTCCATTCATATCTTGCAACCCATAATTCGAATTATCACCATAGAGTTGATCATCAAAGTGCTCACCCAAATCAGGAATAGACCACTGAATAGCAGTTGATTGGAATGCAATCCCATTATTCAAGAATACCCTCCAATAGCGCTGGCCACCATTCATCCATACTAGACCGGAAGTATTATCCTCAGCATCTATAAGGTCAGCACGCCCATCTCCATTTATATCCATAAGTGAATAATTACTGTAATCACCATAGAGTTGATCTTGATACGTCTCCCCTAGATCCGGAATATGCCAAGATTGAGATATATTTGAAAAACTGTTACCTGTATTTAAATATACGTTCCAGTAACGTTGATTACCTGTCATCCAAACATCTCCTGAGGCATTATCTTCGGCATCGACTAGATCCAACATTCCATCACCGTTCAAATCCGAAAGACCAAAATTTGAATAATCTCCATAAACTTGATCGTCATATGATTCACCAAGATCAGGAATATGCCAAATTATAGGGTTACTTTGAAATCCAGAACCTCCATTCAGATAAACCTTCCAGTACCGCTGAGAGCCATTTATCCAAATACCTCCTGTTGTATTATCCTCGGCATCGATCAGGTCAGGTAGATCATCACCATTCACATCTATGACTGAATAATTTGAAAACTCTCCATAAAGCTGATCATCATCTATCTCACCAAGATCTGGTAAAACCCATTGCTGAGCTGTAGTGCTAAATTGTACCCCAGAATTGATGTAAACTTTCCAATATTTTTGTCCATTAAGACTATGAACCTGTCCTGTAGCTGATTCACAATCAACCAAATCAACAAGACCGTCGCCATTCATATCGAGAAGGCCATAATTTGAATAGTCACCATATAATTGATCATCAAATGATTCGTCAAGTTCAGGCACTTCATGATCTTGATGCCCATTAGAAAATTGGGCATTGCTTGTATTTAGCACTTGAAAAGTTAAATATAAGCCTAGTAAAAGACGTAAATACATAGAACAAAATGATTGATTAAATTGATGATGGATTGATAATTCCATGCAAAAGTAAGGACAATATTTGTATATTACTAACCGAAAATTAAAAAAGAAAAAACATACAATTT
>CAXQBA010000259.1:0-5591 GCA_964221885.1 Luminiphilus sp.
CAAATAGGGTAGTAGATGAAACGTCTATGGCTTCCACATTATCAGCTTGTGGTGTTAATGGAAAATCATTACCATCTTCTCCCGCTAAACGATATTGACCATACTGTGATGTAATGATCACAGAGAAGGTAGATTCATCCACTTTGAAGGTCAAAGGCTGATTCGGTAGTTGTTTCAACGTATCTAAAAGAATCTTTGCGGGGATAGCTATTGAACAATTACTATCTGCTTGAATATTCATCGAGCAAGACATAAATGTATGATTGTCAGTAGCTGAAATCGTTAAAACCTCATCTTCTATCTGAAAAAGAAAATCTTCTAAGATGGGTAAAATGGGATTGCTACTGATCGCTCCATTGATCACACTGAGTTGTTCTTTTAAGTCGGCCGATGAGACTGAAAACTGCATAAATTCCTATTTAATTGATCTGAATCGTTTGAATACTTGAAAAACTACGTTAAATCTACACAAATTTAATGCTTTAAAAAAAATATGGTATAAAATTAGGGTTAATATTAAAGAGGAAGACAAAAAACAGATAAGGAACAAAAGCAACCCTTTTTTTGTTATTTTTGTGATTATTAAATGAAAGTATCCATGCAGAAAGAAATAAAAAAACAACCCATCATGTTGTATACAGAACAGACGCCGAATCCAGAGACGCTGAAGTTCGTTACTAATCAGATGATCTATCCAAGAAAAACAGCAGAATTTAAGCAAGATGATCTTGCTTTTGCCGAGGAATGGTCACCTATTTCACATGCACTTCTTCAGTACGATTCGATCAAAGCTGTGTATATATGTAATAATTTTATAACCCTGACTAAAGAAGCTGAATTTGAATGGGATAGTATCTCAATGGATCTGAAAAAATTCATCAAAGATGCTCTAGAACAGGGTGTGAAGATTGTCAACGAAGGTTTTGAGGAAGTCAAAGCGGCTAAAGAAGCGGAAGGTGTTGATGTAGATTCTGATGACAGTGAGATCGTTATTAAGATTAAGCAACTATTGGACAAGTATGTCAAGCCAGCTGTTGAAATGGATGGCGGAAATATTCAGTTTCATTCATTTGATGACGGCGTAGTGAAGGTGATCATGCAAGGTGCTTGTAGTGGTTGCCCATCGTCAACCGGCACGCTTAAAGTAGGAATTGAGGGGATGTTAAAGCGTATGTGTCCAGAAGTTGTTTCGGTAGAAGCAGTCATGGGATAATTTGAATTAGATTAACATGCAATACAGAGCAAACTCATTACCAGAGATCACAAAAAACTTGTTGATCATCAATGTTCTGATGTTTTTAGCAGCATCGGCTTTCAAGTCGTTGCCTGCCTTTTTGAGTTTGCATTCCATATACAGCCCGAATTTCATGCCGTTACAATTTGTAACACATATGTTCATGCATGGGAATGTCGAGCATATTTTCTTTAATATGTTTGCTCTTTACATGTTTGGTGGTGAGATCGAACGAGCATTTGGGCCTAAGCGTTTTTTCATATATTATTTCGCCACAGGGTTTGGTGCTGCTTTTTTACATTCTGTAATACATTATGCAGAAATCTGGCAGACCATGTCATATCTGTCAGAACAGCAGATTCAAATTGTCATGGCAGAAGGGTCTAAATATTTGAATTCCAGCATGAATTACTCTGATCCAGACATGGGTAAACTTAATTTATTGATCAATGGTCGAATGCTGGGGGCTTCCGGAGCGATTTATGGTTTGTTAGCTGCCTTTGGAATGCTTTATCCAAATCGTGTGATTTATTTGATCATACCCCCCATCCCATTAAAGGCTAAATATTTTGTATTGATCTTCGGTGCCATAGAATTATATCTGGGAGTTGCACAGGCTAACACTGGTGTAGCTCACTTTGCACATTTAGGTGGCGCTATTTTTGGTGTTCTGCTCATCTGGTATTGGCGGAAGAGAGGTGCATATTTTTAACTGAATTATATGTCGAATTCATTTGTTGAAGATATAAAGAATAAGTTTAGTCAAGGAAATACCATTGTGCGACTCATCATGGTAAATGTCGCTGTGCACCTTACCTTAGCCTTATTATATGTGATCTTGTTTTTGGTTATAGGTAATGGAATCCAATCGGCAGGTCAAGGTGATGTTTTAACGAAATTTATGCGTGATTGGTTTTGGTTCCCTTCAGACTTTGCCATGATACCTTTTCGAATCTGGACGGTCTTTACCTATATGTTTCTTCATTTTGATATTTGGCATATTCTAGGAAATATGCTGATCCTCTACATATTTGGTATGCGCCTGACCGATCTAATTCAACGCGAGCATATATTACCCATTTATATTTGGGGTGGTCTTGCTGGTGCTTTTGCTTGTAGTATCTGTTTTCATCTTTTTCCGGCCTTTGAAAATATGCAGCAAAGTTCGCATATATTAGGTGCATCAGCTAGTGTTATGGCAATCGTATTCGCCACATCAACGTTGAATCCGACAGGCTTACTGTTTTTTCCTTTTATAAGAAAAGGCATAGAGCTTCGATATATAGCATTGTTTTGGGTCTTATTGAATGTGTTGGTCATCCCCGGTGGCAATCCAGGTGGTGCTTTCGCTCACTTGGGAGGAGCTTTTATGGGTTGGTTATTCATCATTCAACTTCGTAAGGGTAGAGATCTTTCCAAACCAGTAAATCGAGTAATTCATGTTTTTAGTTCGCAACGAAAACCTAAAAAACAGCCTCGAGGAAAAGTATTCAAACTAAAAGAATACTCTGCATCAAGGTTTAGTGCGAGCGCCCAAAGGAAGTCAGATTTTTTTGGTGCATTCTACTCAAAATCATTCATGCATAAGTATAAACACATGTCAAAAGACGAGTGCCTAAACGCTATTTTGGAGAAGATCAAACGTTCTGGATTTGATGGGTTGAGTGAAGATGAGAAGGCATTTTTGGACCGATTTAAGTAATCGAATATGATACGTTGGATCCGAAATAGACTAAAAAGTATCTTATTGTTGGTAAATTATTTGGTTTCCTTCTGCTTTTTAGTATCCCTCTTTTCCTATTTGATCCCACCTTCTTTTTCAGTTATTCCATCATTCTTTTCTTTGGCTTATGTCTATTTATTTTTTATAAATGTATTCTTTCTTCTTTTTTGGGTGGTCAAACGACAACGCTTTGTCTATATTTCTTTATTTCCCCTGGTCATTGGTGCAAAACACTTTATGAACTTTTTTGCTTTTTCGAGTGGTGATGTGACAGCAGATCATGCTTTTTCTATCATGAGTTTTAATGCACGTTATTTTAATGCTCCTTTTTATAAGGATGAAAACAAGTTACAAGAACAGTTCAACGCTTCCCTAGATTTGATAGTGGAAAAACAGCCGGATATACTTTGTGCTCAAGAGTTTTCTGGGAAGTACAAGCGACATAATCAAATTGTTGATAAACGGTTGCGCTCATTGGGCTTATCACATAAATATCGGGCAGGTAAAAGCAGTCTTGCTATCTTCTCCAAATATCCGATCATTGACAAAGAGGTCCTGTCATTTGACGATTCGTATAATGGTGCTATAAAGGCTTTAGTAGTCGTTGATCGAGACACGTTAGCAATTTATTCCGTTCACCTCCAGTCGATCCGATTAGGTCATGATGAAGGTGCCTTGTTGGATCAAGAAAATATTCAACGTCTAAATCAACGTGAAACCCGACAAACCTATCTTAGGATCTTATCGAAGCTGTCCAATGCATTTAAACGGCGAGAGGAACAAGTTCGATTGATCAAAGATCATATGGATCGGTCACCATACCCTGTGTTTGTATGTGTTGATATGAATGATCTACCCTCATCGTATGCTTATTTTAAATTAAAAGGAAAACTAGAGGATACGTTTCATTCTGCTGGCTTAGGCATAGGAAGTACCTACGCAGGTAAATTGCCGTTTTTGCGTATTGACTTTTGTTTTTACGAAAAAGGCTATCAAGCGATTTGGTACGAACGTGGGAAAACAACAAATTCGGACCATTATCCAATTTATATTCGGTTCAATAAGTTATAACAGGACGAAGTGTTTTCCCTGGATCAGAGTTTGCTTGATGATGAATTGTTTGGATACCGATCTCTTCTGCACCAGTGAGATTGATCTGGTTGTCATCAATGAATAATGACTCAGATGGTTGGATGTTTGCTTGGTCACAGACGATCTCAAAGATCTCTTTATTGGGTTTTCGATGATGTACAATGTGCGAGTAAAAAGCTTGATCGAACTCAGCGTCAAGGTCGTCGATGTCGGCGTCTAACAATACTTTTTGCCGAGCAAATTGAAGGTGTATGTGATTTGTATTGCTCAACAAATAGATGTTATATTTTTTACGAAGCTGTCGAAGAAGCGTAATTCGCTCTTTTGGGAAATCTAGGATCATTGCATTCCAGGCATTGACAATATCATAGTTGGAAATTTCTCTGGGGAGTAATTGTTGGATCGTTTCGATAAAGATTTGATCGCTTATATGTCCGGTCTCATGATCATCAAAGATAGATTCTTTGGTCATTGTTTGATAGAATGTATCGTATTGATCTGAGGATGAAAAGAAGGATTGGAAACTCCGACGGGTTCGATCTGGCTCTAAATTGATCAAGACACCACCTAGATCAAAAATGATATTTTTAATGTTTTTCATCGAAATAGGGCACGGTTATTATGTAAATGAAGTTTAATTTTTTAATTTTGCTGACCTTCTGGTCCTATAGCTCAGTTGGTTAGAGCAGCGGACTCATAACCCGCTGGTCCCTGGTTCGAGTCCAGGTGGGACCACATAATACAAATAAAAGCCTCACAGATTATATTCTTGTAGGGCTTTTTTTTTTGATATTTTTTAAAAATTATTGACTAATGAATATTCTAATAGACAGGGATCATCGTGATCAATTACATAAGGTTTTTCATACCGATACAAATGGGAACTTATTATTGCCAGGTGATACAATAATTGGTAAAGAATCCGATTTTGAAAATAGGTATAAAGACGAATATTCAAACAAAGGGCCATGGGTTGTAGAGAATACAGAACCTTCTGTTATCGAGATCATTAATAACAGCTATTCAATAAGACATTTGAATAATAATCGGGCATATCAGAGCAATGTGCCATTGAATATTAATGGAGAAAAAAATTGGGCTATTGAAGCTGAACTAAAAACAATAGATCAGCCTATTTCAAATCAATTTGGGTTAGTTTATGGAATGAATCATACAACGGGCGATAAACACCTATTCTATATTGATTGCAATCATCAAACAATGGATATTGTAAGTATAGATAGTGGTAAAGTGATTTGGCATTTAGATAGACGAAGAACATTATCTATTCAAAAAGATTGTAACATAATGAGAGTCGAGTGCATTGATCAATTTTGGTATTATTATATAAATTCGTATTTAGTGTTTTGTCAACCAAGCCTAAAACTTCAGGGCAATTATTTTGGTTATGCAATGGATGGGGCTGTACACTTCGAGTCTAGTTATTTTAAAATTAACTGGTAATTAAAGAATGGGAAATATCCAATAAAAAAAGCGCTTTCAACTGACAGCGCTTTTGTATTTTTTAAACATTCCATCAAT
>CAXQBA010000260.1:0-4422 GCA_964221885.1 Luminiphilus sp.
ACTCTTTCCCTACACGACGCTCTTCCGATCTTTCTCAGTTGCATTATCAGACGAGGTAGTTTCTTCATCTTTCGAAGGATCAATTTCTGAATCGTTTCCTTTAATTTGATTATTTAAACTATCCAATATTTCATCCTCAGTAGTTTCTTGAATTACAGGCACATTTTCTTGTTCTATATCCTTGTTATTTCTTGAGTTGCTGGAATTATTTCTTCCTGTACTTGTATTTTCGATAGGTTTTAATTCATTACTTTCTATAACATCGACGGTGTCTTTTTTCTGCTCAATTGGCGATGTACTGTTGCCTGGTTTTTTAGGTTCACCATCCTTGGAGATTATCAACCAAGCGCTAAGTGCACTTAAAATAAAGACAGCAAGGCCAATAATTAGTATTAATTTCTTGTTCACTCCTCCTTTTACGTTCGAATTGTGATCAATATCCTCGATTATCGTTGTTTTTTGCGACGATTCAGAAATAGGATTGAAGTGCGAGAAAGTCGATGTTTCAAATGGACTTTCTTGAATAAAAACGAGACATACTGTAATATTATCTTTCCCACCTGCATTATTCGCACTTGCGATCAAATTATTCGCTGACACTTCAATGTTTTCCTCTTCTAAAAGTGATGATATCTGATCATCATTTATCATGCCATTCAGTCCGTCTGAACACATTAAAAAGCAATCTCCAACTTTGGGTTTTACGGGAATTTCTGCAATTGTAGCATTTACTCTCGGTTTGATACCAAGAGCTTCAAGTATCTGATTTTTCTGCGGATGTGTCTCAGCTTGATCGTCTGTTATTACGCCTTGATCAACCAATCCCTGAACAAAAGAGTGATCCTTTGTTAGTCGATTAAGTATTCCATCTGATTTTAAATAGATTCGACTATCTCCAACATGAGCAATTATACAACCTTCATCCTGAACCACCAAAATTGTCGCTGTAGTTCCCATTCCTTTGAGGTCTGGCTCTTCTTGAGTACGTCCTAAAATTTGATCATTCGCAAACTGAAGGGACTCATTAATAGCAATATATATATTTTGAGCAGGATGCTCTAGATGATCAAGAATACTCTCTACAGCTAAATTTGAGGCAGTAGCACCTCCTACATGTCCGCCCATCCCGTCGCAAACGACAAACACCTCCCCATTCGGGGTTTTTCTGGATCCAAAAGCGTCCTCGTTAGCGCTACGAACTCGTCCTTTGTCTGTTAACAAATAGCTGTTTATCTTCATCTGTAAAGTAAATTAAATGTGAAAAGTCAAGTTAATATCGCCAACAATGATAACATCCCCGTCACGAATTTCTGCCTTCTTAATTTTTGATCCGTTCAAAAAGGTCCCGTTCGTGCTATTTAAATCTGTAACAAAGTACTTGCCACCTTCAAAATCTATTTGCAGATGGTTTCCAGATACTATTGGTATGTCCAAGCTATAATTGTTATCCTTACTTCTCCCAACCGTAAATATTGGATAATTTAGTTCGAAACTTCCTTTTTGACCATGGTGGTCGTATGTAAACCAAGGAAGATTACCCCGACGTTTCATTTCTATCAACTTTTGCTCATTGATCTCTTTCATTTTCTTATCCGCAGCATCTTCGCTTTCTTTTTTAATACGCTCCAGCTCAACGCGTTTCATTTCCTCTATTCTTTGCTGCTGCTCTTGAACTTTTTTGGCGTTCGATTCCTGGTCAGTTTGGATACGAGCCATTTCCTCCTGTCTTCGTAACTCCTCTTGCTCTTTAAGGCGTTTATTTTTGTTACGTAGCAATAAAATCATAGAAATGATTAAAGCAACGCATATCAAAGCTACTGTAGACAGAATAGGGTTTTGTGCAATCCATTCCACAATATTGAGTGATGGTGATAAATATTCGAATGCTGTGACATCACCCTTGTAATTCACTTTAACTGTTTCTTTCTCACCCGTTTTCTCTTTTGAGCTATTGAAAACAAACGGATATAACTTTCCCGCAGCCATTTCTGGCATATTCTGTACAAACTCAAACAACCTGTCGCGCGCAGCATTGGCATCATTATTCGGATCAAGATAATATTTCCCATATGTGCTCTGACAAATATGTTCTACACCAAACTTTCTGTTGATGTTTTGATAATACGTTATCGCGTAGATCGGAATGTTCTGCTCTCGGGAACGATCAATGATTCCTTGCTCCTTGATCTGACGCACTAAGCTCAAATCATCTGCAAATATTACAATGGATTTTGGCAGATCCGTCTTATAATTACCGTAAACCTTTAGGGCCTCATAGATTGCGCCGTAAATATCTCCTCTTTTCAGACAATTATCCTGAAGTCGTCTTTGATTGAGGTCAATATTATTTATCTGATCTAATAAAATATTCGGGTCTGAAGTAAAAACTGGTTGAGCAGGTACTAAAATATGTTTATCCGTATTACCGTATTCAGGACGATTACAATCAAATGAAACAACTGAGAACTGGTCCAATTCCCCAATTATATTGTTTTCTACTGCATTTGTGATGATAGACTTGTACCAGCGAGTTCGATCCTTATGAGCTTGATGATTTAATACAAGGAAAAGAACACTTCGTTTATTGTCAAAAACATCCTTTTTACTTCGTGAAAAATCTACTTTAAGTTTTTTGCCATCTTCGGTAAAGATTACCGAACTACTATCTATACCGTTAGGATTTCTTACCCATAAATTTCCTTCATATCGTGGAAATTTCTTGATTTTAATGTTTCTCGCATCAATTTCTTGAGCAAATAAGATCTCTCCAGTAAAGAATACCAGAATGAAAAGTAAAATTAAGTTCCTCATGATATTTCTTAATACCAAGTTTTAAAAACGAAAACAGTATCTCCAAGTTTCACCTCATCTCCATCCTTTATTTCAAAAGCCTTGCGAGGTTCAAGTTCGTTTCCATTGACAGAAGTTCCATTTGATGTCATCGCATCTTCTATCCAAAATTTACCCGATCTGTGGAGAATAACTGCGTGCTCCCCGCTTATTGTCGAGTCAGAGACAAGAGAAATTGAATTACTCGGATCTCTACCTATACTGTTGCTTCCTTCATAAATTCTGTAATCGACACCCATTGGATCTATCGTAAACGATACAAGCCAACCAGATATTTTTCGAGCCGCTCTAGGCTGTGCTTGAATTGAAGAACCATTTTCATCTTTTGTTGTTACACCACCAATAAATGTTCTGTCAAGGTCTCTATTGGTCTTACTATTGTTGTCACTCGTAGGTGCCGAACCTACCCCAAAAACTTGGGTTTTATCATTACCATCTGTCCCCATTACCTCTGTTCGGTCAGAGTTTTCAGATGCACCTCCAAAAACTTGGGTTTTATCAAAATCTCCGCCTCCTTGATTAAGTTGAGTCTTTTCAGAGCTATCTCCCTGTGGACAATGCGGGCATATAGATAAATCCTTTTTGAAGAAATGTCCATTAGGACACCTTTTGAAGTCTTTCATTGCTTTGAATAATACGTTAATGTCCTGAAAATTAATAAAAGTTAAATTAATTCTGTTCCTATCGATAAATTTTTATCTTCCGAATCATATACAGAATGAATTCATTGAGTTATGCACGTAAACCACTTATTAAATGCAATGATCCTTGTGCTTTCGGCTGGCATCGGTAACGGTCAAATAAAATTGGATCATCCTTTTGACTGTTATGAAACAAGTTTAAATTCTTTTAAATCAGTTGAGGATATTTTTGTAGAAACTTTCACTATTGAGGCAACGTTAGAAAATGAAATTCAATGGGGTGACAGCACTCATTTTAGTTTAACAAAAGAATTTAGTCTTCTAAATGATCAAAAGTTATTGACCTCAGTCAATAAAATTCTCAAAAATCTTTCAGAACAAATACCCAAATTCGAGAACCCTACGGACCATTCCAATTACGGTAGATATGAATACTCTTTGTTTTTATTAGACACCAATGTTATTAATGCATTTACGAGTGGACAGAGAATCTATTTAACAAAAGGTATCATTGATTTTTGTCAAAATGATGACGAGATAGCCATGATTATTGCACACGAAATAGCACATAATGAACTTGGCCATATAAATGAAAAAATTGCGAAGTTCAATTCAGCAAATGACTTTTTCGGAGAAACCGGAGGAACATTGACTTTTATTATCGGCAATTTGCTTCGAACTCCTTTTGGACAGCTAGAAGAGGGTCACTGTGATCTTTTTGGTATGGATATAGCACTGAAAGCAGGTTATAAAGGCTGCGCAGTTGTAGAGTTGTGGGATAGAATGAATAAAAATGAAGATGAAAAGAGTTTTATTGATCTATTTTTGTCTCACCCATATTCAGGTGACAGAGCAAATTGCGCTAGGTATTATATCGACAACACATATGGATTGAAATGCGAATGATTAATATGTTAAGATCAAAATTAAT
>CAXQBA010000261.1:0-2310 GCA_964221885.1 Luminiphilus sp.
GATGAAGTATTTAATCTTGCTTCTAAACTGTCAAAACTACCTACTAAGGCATTGGCAATGACTAAAGAGTTATTAAATGCAAGTTTTACCAATTCATTGTATGAACAACTTGAGATAGAGGGTATATATCAATTGAAAGCATCTAGCACAGAGGATTACAACGAGGGTGTATCAGCATTTTTAGAGAAAAGGAAACCAAATTTTAAAGGTAAATAAGTATACAATGAAAGTAGGGGTTTTAGGTGCAGGATCAATGGGGATAGGGATTGCACAAATTGCAGCTTCAAATGGACATCAGGTCGTATTATTGGATAATAATGCCAATGCAATCGAATTTAGTATGATTAAATTGAAATCTGTATTGGATCGACTTGTTCAAAAAAATAGGCTTGAAGTACAAGAAGCAAAAGATCTTTTTGGTCGGATAGAGACGACATCTATCATGAATGAATTTAATGATTGTGATATTGTATTTGAGGCGATCATTGAAAATCTTGATGTTAAAAAATCAGTTTTTAAAAAATTGGAGGAGGTGGTCCGTCCAGATTGTATCCTTGCCTCAAACACATCGTCATTATCAGTAGCATCTATTGCATCTTCGATTAAATCAGCCCACCGGGTCATTGGTATTCACTTTTTTAATCCTGCACCATTGATGAAATTGGTGGAGATTATTCCATCAGTCCAGACTGATCCGAATATTGTTAAACAATCTAAGGATTTGATCGATAGCTGGTCCAAAGTATCAGTTATTACTAAAGATACACCCGGATTTATCGTCAATCGAGTTGCTCGTCCTTTTTATGGTGAGGCATTGAGGATACTAGAGGAGGGCATTGCTGACGTACCGACTATAGATTGGGCAATGACTACAATAGGTGGTTTTCGTATGGGGCCGTTTACGTTAATGGATTAAATAGGAAATGATGTGAATTATATTGTTACCGAAACTGTATTTCAAGCTTTTTATTACGATCCCAGATACAAGCCATCCTTTACTCAACGTCGATTGGCCGAGGCAGGTTATTTGGGTCGAAAGACAGGACGTGGGTATTACGACTACTCTGACGGAGCTGTTGCACCTATAGCTGTAACTGATATGAAATTAGGTCAACAGATCGTTGATAGAATCGTTCTAATGTTGATTAATGAAGCGGCAGATGCCTTTTTCTGGCAGATAGCCTCTGCTGAGGATATTGATCTTGCGATGCTCAATGGAGTTAACTATCCAAAGGGATTACTCGCCTGGGGTCAGGAGAAAGGATGGCAAACTTGTGTTGAACAAATGGATTCGCTGTATGAGCTTTATCATGAAGACAGATATCGTTGCAGTCCAATGCTTAGACGTCTAGCAAAAGGAACGGTGTCGTTGTAAATCGTAAACTAAGATAGGCCACTTAAGTAGCCACCTAGAATATCTTTGAATTGAAAACCTCCAGCATAACGGTCTTTGGTTAGTTGTTGTAATTCAACTAATGCCCAAAGTGTCATCTCAAATGCAAAAAAACGATCTTCTTCAGAAAGGTCGGCCATATAATTATCGACCAATTCAACTAAAGGATCGATACGTTCTAATTGTTGTCTGAAGATGTCTTCCGCTAATGTATCTTCTAGTTCAAATTCGTTTTGATTCATGAACCATATGTTTACATCGTCATATGGAGAGTGATCATTTTCTTTTCTTAGCTTTGGTATTTTAGGGAAATACTCAAGAAAAAGTGATTTGATAGCTTCACCGATCAAATGATGTGCAACTGATTCAGATCCTTCTTGTTCCCCTTCATAAACCAATTCAACCTTACCAGTAATAGATGGTATGATTCCCATAAAATCACTAACTCTAACGGATGTGTAAGATAATTTATTTACTAATGCGCGTAGCTCAGCCGTAGCCACAAGATTTTCATAGGCTGAAATACTCAAACGAGCTGAAACACCACTCTTGGCATCAATATAGTCACTCTCTCTAGCTTGAAATGATATTTGCTCTATCAAACGTTTGGCCAGCTCAGGTACAAATACCTTATCTTTTTGTGATTGGCTGATCGATACCTCTTGTTGCGTAATAAATTGAGCTGTTTCCATTGTTAGTGGGTAATGGGTGAGGATCTGTGAACCTATACGATCTTTTAACGGTGTAACTATGGAGCCACGATTAGTATAATCTTCTGGATTAGCCGTGAAAATAAATTGAATATCAAGAGGAAGTCTAAGTTTGAATCCTCTGATTTGAATATCACCTTCCTGTAGAATATTGAATAAAGAAACTTGTATTCTTGCCTGCAGGTCAGGTAATTCATTAATAACAAA
>CAXQBA010000262.1:0-14774 GCA_964221885.1 Luminiphilus sp.
AAAAGATGAGACATTGAGTGACCTATTAGAAAAGTTGAGTCAGCTGATAAGTACCAAGTTTGAGGAATTAGAATTGGCTCACTTGTTTTTGGTAGATATGAAGCAGAATGGTGAAACGATCCAGGTATTTCTGGACAGTGACAGTGCTGTTTTATTTGAACACTGTGTATTGGTTAGTCGGTATTTGGAAAATCATATAGAGGAAAATAAATGGATGCCGGAAAAATATACGATTGATGTTTCCTCTGCTGGTGTTGGAACACCGCTCAAGTCCGTGAGACAATATAAAAAGAATATTGGGCGCACAATTAATGTCCGGGTTAAAGATAACCATAAGCACATTGAAGGAGAGTTGACAAAGGTTGGAGAGGAAGGAATTGTTGTAACCTATCAGGAAAAGGTAAAGATAGAAGGAAGAAAGAAGAAAGAGTTGATAACATATAATAAAGAGATCAACTATCAGGATATAGAAAAAACAGTTGTTAAAATAAGTTTTAATTAATAGTAAATCATAGATAAAATGAGTATAAATCTAATTGATTCTTTTAAAGAGTTCACCAATGTAAAGAGCATTGACCGAGCCACAATGATTCGTGTTATTGAGGATGTTTTTAGAACACTTATACGTAAGAAATATAATTCTGATGAGAATTTTGACATCATCGTTAATGCGGATCAGGGCGATTTGGAGATCTGGCGCAAGCGTGAGATCGTACCATATGGTGAAGTAGAGGATCCAAGATTTCAAATAACGATCAATGACGCATTGAATGTAGAAGATGGTGAAGACTATGAAGTTGGTGAGGAATGTTATGAAATGATCGATATCATTGAATTTGGACGTAGAGCCATAATGGCAGCACGCCAGACACTTATCTCAAGAATTTTAGAATTAGAAAAAGATAAGGTCTATAAAATGTATGTAGATCGTGTGGGAGATGTGATCCGTGGTGAAGTACATCAGATCATGAAGCGCGAGATCGTTGTTCTTGACGATGACACAGATGTAGAATTAATCTTGCCTAAAACAGAAATGGTCCGTGGTGATTTCTTCCGCAAAGGGGACATGATGAAAGCGATCATCCAGAAGGTTGAAATGAGAAACAATACACCGATCATTGTGGTTTCTCGTGCAGACAACTCATTTTTGGAAAAGCTTCTTGAAATGGAAGTGCCTGAGATCGAAGATGGGTTGATCACCGTCAAAAATATCGTTCGTCAACCTGGTGAGCGTGCAAAAGTATCTGTTGAATCGTACGATGAGCGGATTGATCCAGTAGGAGCATGTGTAGGTATGAAAGGGTCAAGAATACATGGCATTGTACGTGAGTTAAGGAATGAAAACATTGATATTATCAATTACACAAATAATGAACAGTTATACATTCAGCGTTCGTTAACACCAGCTAAGATCTCATCGATCGAGTTGAATAGAGATAAGCGAGTTGCTTCAGTATTTTTGAAAGCTGACGAGATCTCAAGAGCTATCGGTAAAAAAGGGATTAACATTAAGTTGGCAAGTAGATTGACGGATTACACCATCGATGTATACAGAGAAGGTGCCGACTTGGATGAGTATGATGTTGAGTTGGATGAGTTTAGAGACGAGATCGAAGATTGGATCATCGACTCACTGAAAAGTATCGGGTGTGATACTGCAAGATCCGTATTATCACTTAGTACAGATGAGTTGATTCGCAGAACCGATCTTGAGAATGAGACGATCGATGAGATCGTTCAAGTTTTGAGAAAAGAGCTTGAGGAAGGGTAAGTAAATAAGGTTTATTTCTTTTTTCAATCAAGTTTTTAGGATATTTATATATATAAGCAAATAATAACATGCCAAAACGCTTAGTAAAAGTAGCAAAAGAATTGAATGTTGGAACAGCAACTATTGTTGAGTATCTCAATAGTAACGGTTTTGATGTGTCAAATAAGCCAACAGCAAAAATAACGGATGAGATGTATGACATCTTAGCCCAGAATTTTTCCAATTCGATCGCTTTAAAAGAAAAAGCGGATAAGATATCCATTGGAAATAGAAAGAAAGAGGATGAGAAGCCAGATATAGTAGCTTCACCACAAGTTGAGGAGAAGGTAGAGGAGTTTAAAGAAGAGCCAGTAGCTGAAAAGCCAGTAAAAAAGGTTGAGAAAACACAAAAACCTAAGTTGACAGGCCCTAAGATATTAGGAAAGATCGACTTGGATAAACCGGCTGACAAAGAAAAAGCGGAAGAGGAGACGGTTAATAAAAATGAAGAGCAACCAGAAAATACAGATGATTCTGCCAATACTGAATCTCCATCGATTCGAGCAGAAGCACCTCAGCTTAAAGGATTGAAAATTCAAGGTAAGATCAATCTAAGCTCCTTCGAAAAGAAGAAGAAAAAGAAAGAGGATCCCAAGAAGCAAAAACAAGATTCGGTACGGAGCGACAAGAAAGAAGATCCCAATTTGGTTGCTTCGTCGGATTCAGACACGGCAAATAAGCGAAGAAAAAGAAAACGTGTAAAAGTTCAAGAATCAGACTTCAAGAAAGATTCAAAAGGTAAACGCTCTAACAGAAAAGAAGTAGATCAACGAGAGGTAGGGTCTAAGTTGAAAGAAACGATGAACCTCATTCAAGGAAAGGGTAAGAAGAAAAAGTATGGAACTACTCGTAAGGAGAGAGATGAGCAGCGAAAAGAGCGTGAGAAGTTAATAGAGGAAGGAGCGATTGAAGAAACACCGAAACTAAGCGTTACAGAATTCATTACCGTATCTGAATTAGCTGGCTTGATGAATATTTCGGCCACGGATATCATTATGGCATGTATGAGTGAAAAGCGGATGGTATCGATCAATCAACGTATGGATAATGATCTGATCGAGTTAATGGGTCTAGAGTTTGGCTTTGAGATCGATTTCGTTTCTGCAGAGGACCAAATGGAAAAAGATCTTCAATCCTTAGAGGAGGAATTAGAAGACAATACACCACGATCACCCATTGTTACGGTAATGGGTCACGTAGATCACGGTAAGACATCATTATTGGATAGTATTCGAAAAGCGAATGTAGCCGATGGTGAGGCTGGAGGTATTACGCAGCATATTGGTGCCTATGAAGTATCTGTACCAGATCAAGGTTCTATAACCTTCTTAGATACACCGGGTCACGAAGCCTTTACAGCGATGCGTGCTCGTGGTGCGAAAGTAACAGATATTGCAGTGATCATCATTGCCGCAGATGATAATATCATGCCACAGACAAAAGAGGCGATTTCCCATGCGCAAGCTGCGGAAGTACCGATTATATTCGCGATCAATAAGATCGATAAAGAGGGTGCAAGTCCTGAACGCATCAAACAAGAATTAGCCAGCATGAATTTACTGGTTGAAGACTGGGGTGGTTCTTTCCAATCGCAAGATATATCTGCTAAAGCAGGAACCAATATTGATCAATTATTAGAAAAGATCTTACTAGAAGCAGAGGTTTTAGAGCTTAAATCAAGACCTGATAAACGTGCTGTTGGAACTGTACTAGAAGCATCTCTAGAAAAAGGTAGAGGATATGTTGCTAAAGTATTGGTCCAAAATGGAACGTTGGGTATTGGAGACACTATTTTGGCAGGCCCACATTATGGTAAGATTAAAGCAATGTTCAACGAAAGGGGGAAACGGATCAAAAAGGCCGGTCCTTCAACGCCTGTTCTAATTTTAGGTTTGCAGGGAGCACCACCTGCGGGTGAGAAGTTCAATGCGATGGTCTCTGAGAAAGAGGCAAAAGAACTTGCAACAAAACGAGCACACTTAGTTCGTCAACAGCAGATCAGGGCGACACGCCGAATCACGCTGGATGATATCACGAATCGTATTAAAATTGGTAATTTCAAAGAACTGAATTTGATAGTTAAAGCGGATTTTGATGGATCGGTTGAAGCTTTATCAGATTCTTTATTGAAATTATCAACGGATCAGATTCAGACGAATATTATTCACAAAGCCGTTGGTCAGATTACAGAATCAGATGTTAACTTAGCGGCTGCTTCAGATGCTATAATTGTTGGGTTCCAGGTTCGCCCGAACCCAATGGCTAGAAGATTAGCTGAGCAAGAAGGTGTTGAGTTGAAGACTTATTCGGTCATTTATGACGCGATCGATGAAATTAAAGCGGCTCTTGAGGGTATGCTTGAACCAAAAGAGGTAGAAGAGGTTCTAGGTATGGTAGAGATTCAACAGGTCTTTAAGATATCTAAAGTCGGTTCAGTAGCAGGTTGCCTAGTTCAAGAAGGAAAAGTTCTTCGTAATGGGTTTGTGCGTGTTATTCGTGATGGTATTGTTGAATATCCTAAGAAAGAGGGCGTACGCGGTGAGCTATCATCTCTAAAGAGATTTAAAGATAATGTCAATGAGGTGAAATCGGGTATGGAGTGTGGTTTGACGATCAAAAACTTCAATGATATTAAAGAGGGCGATATGCTTGAGGTTTACGAATTGAAAGAAGTCAAGCAGAAATTATAAGATTCTTTCTTAATCAAGTCATTGCACCCCGGAACAAATGCGGTTCATTGCTACGTATAATTATTCATAGCTATGAAAGATCCTATCAATAATAAGTACCATTTAAAACGGAAGTTTATTCAACCCGCCTCGTATTATATCGATGGTATTAGGGAAGGGGATAATAATATATTAGGTCAAACGATTACATTGATCGAGAGTGAACAACCTAAACACAAGGAGATTGCTACTCAGATTATTTCTGAAATCATTGAGAAACCAAGTCAATCTTTTCGACTTGGGATCACAGGCAGTCCAGGAGTTGGGAAAAGTTCTTTTATAAATATTTTTGGTAAAGGAGTTGTTGATAAAGGCCACCGTGTTGCGGTGTTAGCTGTTGATCCAAGTAGTCAACACTCTCATGGCTCGATATTAGGAGACAAAACGCGAATGGAGGGCCTTGTAGGTCATCCTGAGGTGTTTATTCGTCCGAGTCCAGCTGGTGACACACTAGGAGGCGTTGCTCGAAAAACGAGGGAATGTATTCTCTTATGTGAGGCAGCTGGTTATGATGTTATTCTCATTGAAACAGTAGGTGTGGGGCAATCTGAAATAGCCGTCCATTCAATGGTTGATTTTTTTGTGTTGATGATTCTTCCAGGGGCAGGGGATGAGTTACAGGGAATTAAACGAGGAGTTATGGAAATGGCAGATGGAATCATTATTCACAAATCGGATGGAAGCAATATAGATCTTGCCAAGATTGCAGAGAAACAATGCAAGAATGCGTTACATCTTTTTCCTGCAAAGGAAAATGGGTGGATACCATTTACACATCAGGTGTCATCATTAGATGAACGGGGGCACAATGAGATATATCAGTATTGTATGACCTATAAAAAAGAAATGACGTCAAATGGGTATTGGTACCAGCGGAGGACAGATCAGAATGTATTTTGGTTTGAAGAAACCATTCAGCAAAGATTTCAGGAACTTTTATATACAGATACATCGGTCAAAGCCTTATTTGATCAACTTAAAAAGGAAGTGAGTACACATCAAATTACACCAACATCAGCTGCTGAGAAAGTAATGGCTCACTTTTTGGAACGGCTACGGAACAAAAACTTGGATGGATTGCTTTAGCATGTCAAACTCAATCGGGGTTTGACCAAGTACCTCACCGTCTGCTTCAACGTAGGCAGGTGTTTCTTTATCTGCAACAATTTGAATATGATCGGTTTGTGATGTAAATGCTTGTGGATGATCCACGATCGAACCATTAAAGAACCTGGGTGATTTAGTAATGACTTCAATAGGTTTGATGTCTTTGAATAAGGTAAGCGCAAACTTTCCATCATCGTGAATGGCATGAGGGACTAATTTAGTACCACCACCATTATATTGACATATGCCGACAGTAATATTATAAAAGGCATGTTCCATATCGTGATTGTTGAATTTAATACGGCATACATCTGGACTAAACTTTGTAACACAGCTAAAGATCAGATACAGATAGTAGAATCTATTTTTGGCGGCGCGTTTATTTTTTTCTGAGGCATTTGTAACAAAAGCATCATAGGCTAAACCTGCTACATTTAAAAAGTAACGCGTTTTCTTTTCGCCTTCGGCTGTATGATAATGTATTTTTCCAATATCGTGTGGTGTTGTTTTCCCAGCATTGAGAAGTAAGATGGACTTTTTATAATTATTGGGAATTTGATGGGATTTGATCCAGTCGTTACCTGTGCCAACGGGAATGATACCAAATTGAACTTGACGGGTATCCACGACATCCTGACTGAAGATACCATTGATCACTTCATTTGCAGTTCCATCGCCACCAACAGCAATGATCTTTCTAAAACCAGCTACAACGGCATTTCTTGCTAAATCAATAGAATGCCCTGCATATTCAGAGAAGGTGTGGATATATTTTATTCCGATCTTTTCCAATGACTTTTTGATGGCATCCCAATGCTTGAGCCCTTTATTGAAGCCAGCTTTAGGATTTACGATCAAAAAGAACGTATCCTCGTTCATCGTATTCAGTATTTTACTCACGACCCGTAAATTGATCCATTGTATTATGAACGCCAAAGATTTTTCCTGCAACAAAGTCAAAGACCTTAGGCGGAAGAATCCCTTTCAGAATCGGTACGGATTTAACCATCAACGGTTCCTGCACAATGGTTTTGTTCTGTTGAACAGCTTCTATAATCTTTTCAACTATGAATTCGGGGGTCAAAACGGGTGTTAATAAAGGAGGGCGAACGCCATCGAACATACCTGTATCGATGTATCCGGGCATCACTGTTGTAATTTGAACGCCGGTGTTATCTTTTTCCATTTCAAGACGGAGGGATTCAGACCATCCGATTACTGCCCATTTACTTGATGCATATACGGACATTTTGGGGTTTGCTATTAATCCTGCTGCAGAGGCAATATTAATAACATGTCCTTCACGTTGTTGAATCATAGCTGGTAAAAATTCAAGGGCGGCATGCATCAATCCTTTTACATTAATGTCAATGGTTCGATCAATATCCATGTGGGTGTGTTCCTCAAACGTTTTTCCAACAACGATCCCCGCATTATTAAAGAGAATATCAACGGTAATGTCAGCTTCTTTAAGTCGATTGGCTGCATCTTGAATCTGTTGGAGTTGGCTCATATCTACTACATCGGTGATCACATCATATCCTTGATCAGAAAGCGTTGCTTTAGCAGAAGCAAGACCTTCTTCGTTAATGTCCCACAAGATGACTTGACGTGCACCTAAATGCAAACATTCAGTAACCATCAAGCGTCCAATTCCTGCCGCTGACCCGGTGATTAAAACCGTTCTTCTTTTGAATTTTGTCATGGTATATTCCCGTTAAATAATTGAATATCTGTACAAACTAATTAAAAAAATTAGGAAAACACGAGGTCTGCCTTTTATTTTATGGCCTTATATTTTCCTTAACGAGCCCGGCAATGATTCATTGATACGTTAGTGTATCGTCAATCTACAATCATTCGTTCCGTATCTAGTGCTTGTTGCTGTATAGTTGAAGGGAGATCTCTGAAGTTATATTCTTGGTCTCGAAGTTGAGGCTCAAAACCAGCCTCTGCAATAGCCTTCTGTATACCGTCTGCTGTAAATCGAAAAGCAGCTCCTGCAGCAGAAACGACATTTTCTTCAATCATAATTGAGCCAAAATCATTTGCGCCAGCATGTAGGCATATTTGCGCTGTTTTTTTACCAACTGTTAACCAGGAAGCCTGAATATTGACAATATTCGGCATCATAATTCGACTCATAGCAACCATTCGTATATACTCATCAGCAGTAAAGGTCTGTCGTTTGTTGACAAGTTTTTTTAATATGGTGTCTTCGTCCATGAAAGGCCAAGAAATAAATGCAAGAAATCCTTTTGCTGTAGCAGGTTTCATATCTTGAACCTCTCTAATTCGAACCATATGTTCCATTCGCTCCTCATTGGTTTCTATATGACCAAACATCATGGTAGCACTGGTTGTAATATTTAACTTATGTGCTTCGTGCATAACATCTAACCACTCTTGACCACCACATTTTCCTCTTGAAATTTTACGACGAACTCGATCGTTCAGTATTTCGGCACCTGCACCAGGTAAGGAGTCTAGACCTGCTTCTTTTAGTGCTTTTAGAGTCTCATGATGCGAACAAGATTCTAATTTCGATATATGGGCTATTTCTGGTGGTCCGAGTGCATGAAGTTTTAACCTTGGATAAAGTTGTTTCAGTTCTCTGAACAAATCACAATAATAATTTAAACCTAGGTCAGGGTGGTGTCCTCCTTGAAGGAGTAGTTGTTCGCCCCCATATGAAAAGGTCTCTTCAATTTTGACCTTATACTCATCAATGGATGTGATATACCCTTCTTTATGGTTCGGCTTACGATAAAAGTTACAAAACTTACAATTTGCTATACAGACATTTGTCGTGTTAGAGTTTCGATCAATAATCCATGTAACTTTATTGTGAGGAACATGATGCTTTTTGATCGTGTTACCAACATACATAAGAGAAGGTGTACTGGCATTTTCGAATAAAAACACGCCCTCCTCGATAGATAAGTATTCTCGGCGCAAGGCCCGATCTAGTAAATTATTTAAACGATGATTCGTCATGAATTGTATTATTGAATCCCTCAAAAAATATAGACCACAAAACTACGGCAATTTATCCTTTATTGCAATTTTAACTACCTTTGTATGAAAGCGAATAAGCATGTACCAATTTATAGCTAAAACATTTCATGGCCTTGAGTCCGTATTGGAACAAGAATTAAACAAATTAGGGGCAACAGAGGTTCAAAAAATGAATCGGGCGGTTTCATTTACAGGGGATCTATCCTTGTTATATCTTGCTAATATGAGTTTGAGAACTGCTTTACGTGTTATTCATCCTCTAGCTGTTGATAAGATAACAGACCAACATCAATTATATGATTTTGCCAAATCTGTCAACTGGGTAGATTGGTTTACACCAGATAAGACTATTGCTGTACGAGCTATTGTGTCTCAAGCGCCTGCTTTTAATAACTCTGCATTTGTCGCATTAAAGGTAAAAGATGCCATCGCAGATCAGTTCAGAGACCACTACAATAAAAGACCTTTTGTAGACAAAATGAATCCGGATATTCAGATCGACGTTCATATTCATAAAGACACATGTACATTATCTATTGATTCAACAGGAGATTCATTACACAGAAGAGGCTACAGATCAACAGGGCATAAGGCACCATTAAACGAGGTGTTGGCAGCTGGTTTGGTTCTTATGTCGAATTGGGATATTGAAAAACAGGTGTTCTTTGATCCTTTTTGCGGTTCAGGAACCATTATGATCGAAGCGGGAATGATCGCTAAAAATATTGCACCCAATGTTCATAGAGAAGATTTTGCATTCAAGCATTGGAAAAACTATGAAAATAAGAAAAACGACAAAGCTTGGTTGGTCTGTCGGTCCAATGAACGTAAATATGAAGGGACCTTATATGGATCAGATATTCATAGAGGTAGTATACAGTTGACAAGAGATCATGTGACACGTGCAAAAATTGATGACCTAGTTCGGATCAAATGTACCTCTTTTGAAGATAGAACCATTCCTCAAGGACCAGGGATAATTATTACCAACCCTCCATATGGAGAGCGGTTGAGAGAGAGGGATACCCATGAACTCTATCAGCGAATAGGGAATAAATTAAAGTTTGATTGTTCGGGATATGAAGTGTGGATGATCAGTTCTTTTCCTCAGTTTAATAGATCGCTTGGCCTAAAGCCCAATAACAGAAAAAGAGTTTTCAATGGCGCTCTTGAATGTGAATATATGCACTTTTCCATGTATCAAGGCAAGCGAAAAGGTCATTGATTCGCCAACTGATAAGCCTTGACTCGTTGTCTTTGAGAGGCTAATAGATTTGTCAAAGATTGGTGCTTTCGCTTTTCCCATGCTATGGGTTTCAACACTTGACATTTATTCAGTTGAATTTCTGCATTCATAAAGTCATTCAACCATAGATAAACTTCTGCCAACATTAAGTGAGTAGCTTTCGTTACCTTTTTATTAATCCTGGCTTTATTATTATTCGTATCAGATTCTTTAAGGGCATTATTATACTGTTCTGCAGCATTTACAAAAAATGGAGCGGCTTCAGAAAACGCTTCTTCATTCTGTAATCTTGGAAAAGCGCTCAGCAGGTACTCATAGCTTGTTTCATATTCCGGATACGTCATTTTTCGGTGCTTGAACAACCTAATAGTTGTCGAAGTAGCAATTTTTCGGTATCCAATTTCATCACTCAGTATGCGATTGATAGATTGAATATTTGTTGTCAAGATCTTGTTTTCAAGGGGAAGAAGATAATTTCCTGCGTCCAAGTGGTTTTGGGCCTGTTGTTTATTTGTAAATATAGATGAGGTGTAACTTGAGGGTGAATTCCCTTGGGTTTTCTCGGTCATTACAGCACCATTAGGGCTGAACACCTTGTAGGAAATGGGGTGCCTGTATGATGTTTTTACACGATACTCGTATGTTTTAATTTCTTCTCCTTGGTCATTTTTACTTGTTTTGACACGCTCTGAGATCTTTGCACTGATTACCTCAAATCCTTCAAGGGTTGCAATACATTGCATTGGATTAGATCCAGAGGTTTGAAGTCCTTCCACGGAAAATGATTGGACGAGTTGATCTGTATTTTGAATCGTCTGATACCTTGGTTCTTTCACTACGTATTTTATAGGTGGTGTTGAACTTCGTTTTTTGGGAGGATTTAAAACGGGCTTTACAGGAGCCGGTTTCCCCTCAGCTTTCCCAGATGCATAATACGTAGCAAGATCTTTTACATATTGAGCATCTATCTTTATCTGTTCTTTTGCATATTGTACTAAATCTGCTTGATATCCTTGATTAGCTGCCATGGTATCATTTCCATAATTCGCGCATGCTATCATATAGTTTTGATAGGCTTGAATAGTATCCTGAATATATTTTTGTCTCTTTTGCTCTATTTGATCCAAGTAACCATTAATGAGGGTGTATTTAATGGTGCGATTGTCCTTTAAACAGGTTTTGGGAAATTGGCAGTAGGTGAAAGATACGTTCTTCTTCTCAACACGTTGAGCTGTAGATGAAAGAGTTGGAATTAGAAATATAAGGGATAAAATAAATCGCATTTTTGGGAAGCTATTTAAATAGTGCATTTAATAAAGAATCAATTTTTTTGATGAAATAAACCCTTCACTACTACATTGTATTGAATAGACAGCTGCTGGGAACCTAGAAAGATCCAATTCAATAAACGTCTCTCCTTTAACAATTTTTGATGTTACAATGGTTTTGCCTGCAATGTCATAGATGGTAATGTTCAGGTCATAAGGAACGGCATTGTTCACCATAATTTTTGTGAAACCATCTGATGGATTCGGTAGAATACTAATTTGAGTATTATTGTTGGATATTTTAGATATTCCAATGAGCACACTGAATGTTTGCGTGCTGCTACATGCACCATTGTTGATCGTTAATGTTATGGTATAGCTCCCTGGATTGGTGTAGGTATGTACAGGGTTTTGTAATGTGGATGTTGTACTATCACCAAAGTCCCAAAACCAGCTTATTGCACCAGTTGAAGCATCTGAAAATGTGACTACACCACCATTATCTACATATGTAAATGCACTTGCAATAGGGGTTATTGTTACGGTATCTTGTGAGGATATACAATTGGGATCACGGATTTCTATGTCGTACAAGTAATAATAATAACCAGTAGGATTAGTTGTTGCCGAGGAGTTATTAATGGATAAAAACCCTGGAGAAACATATGGGAAATTTGCACCACTATTGTTTCTGAATAGGTCTACGTTATTTCCACCAATGTTATAATCTCAAGCAGCTGGTACGACCATATTGAGATCAACTCTTTGGGGACCATCTGCTAAATTCACTGTAACCTGTTCAATTCCGGCACCTGGCGGTGTTCCATTAGTATTTGTACCGCTTGCCAATGTAAAAGTTCGTGGACCTGCTCCGTCTGCATTTACCCATGCCGAGACGATTTCAAAACTCTTGAATGCTGTAAAATTAAGTGCCCCGTGGTACCCTGACGAGTGATAATTTCCACCACCAATAGAGCTGTTAGTTGGGCCAACATATTGAGACGGATTGGAAACAATATTTTCGACGAAGTAAGTTTCGGGTGAGTTGATATTTGGAATCATTAATGTATCGCCAGTGAAGATAATGTTGTTGGAGGAGTCTTTCCATTGAGCAAGACCCGTAACCGTTGCAATAGCAAGGGCCGTATCACCGACACATACGTCAACGTTTGATACAATGGGCGTGGGTGGCAACGTAATGATGATCTGTTGCGTGGTTGTGTCTGTACCTGTGCTATTAGAAACAATAAGTTGAACAGTATATGTACCACTGCTCAAGTAGGTGTGGACCGGGTTTTTGACCGTATCTGTTGAGCCATCTCCAAAATCCCAAAACCACGATTGAGGAATATTATAGCTGCTATCAGTAAAGCTAATTGTGGCAATACAACTCGTAAAGCTACTTGGTGAGAAGGCAGCAATCGGTGTAGGAATTGGACCCGTACAAACTTCGAGCCCCCATGTTAATAGGGCACCACCATCATTATTAAAGGCATCACTTATTGTCAAGGTCCAATCGCCTTGAGGATCTGTTCCATTAAAGATGGATAAGGGCTCTTCAGGTTGGTACACACCCGAACCGACTGGGGGGCATGGAAGTGTGTTTGTTAAAGATGCGTCATCAAAATTAACATCAAAATCATCCTCGTCATCGCAAATAGCAGACCACAAAATAGTACTAAGTCCTTGAGGACTGGTTAATGAAACGGTTAGGTCACTAATCCATGTATGAGTGCCCGTCAGATCAATCACATTCACATCTGTTATGGAACCGGAACCGGGAATATTCAAAGTAGATGTTACCGTAGGTGTTCCGGAAGACGAAATAGTGACGGGAATATTTGTGCTTTGAAGAATGGAACAGTTGTTTGTTGTGAAAGCAAAAATAGATGAGAAAGGTGTCGTTCCACATCCATTACTTGCTCTGACGCGCCAGTAGTATGTTGTATTTATTGATAATGTCGATGCACTATAACTTGTACCAGAAATTCCGACACTGCTCACAACAATATTCGTAAAAGCACTATCTGTTGCTATTTCAACATCATATGTGATCCCTGAACCAGGAATAGTCGCCCAGGTAAGTGTTGAGGGTATTGGAATACCAATGGTTCCATCAGATGGGCTTAAAATAGAGACTGCGATTGAAGGATCTGTTACAATAAGGGTTAGATTTTGCTGTTTTTGACCACTAGTAGATGTAGCTGTAATTGTTAGAGAATAGTTTCCAGCAGGAATGGAGGCGATATTTGTAATGGTAAGTGTTGTATTACCAATGGGTGTTACTGGGTTTGTAGCAAAAGTACCAACACCTCCTCCGGGTATACCTGTTACAGTTAATGTAACGGGGTCGTTATAGCCGCCTACTTCAGTTACATCGACCGAGAATACAGCATCATTTGGCGAACAAACGGCTACTGATGGATTAGAAATAGATAAGATGTAGTCAAATGTAGTTGCTGTAATGGTGAAATCGTTATCAGAAATATCAAAGAAAGTTCCATTTTCACAAATCACCATGATTCTTGCTGTTGTCGTTGGGGTGTTTGGGACAGTGATTATTTCAGAGCCATCATTTGGAACATTTGAAGCTAATAAGGTTGGATACGTAAGACCACCATCTGTAGATAAATAAATATTGACATTAGAACATGATACAGGTGCTACGTCTGTACCTGCTACGGACCATGTTACGGTTTCATTATTGAATCCTGCCCATGAAATCCCTGTTGTATTAGGATATGTGACTAAAAACGGTCCAGAATTCGCATCAACGCTTACGGTTAGGTCTGTTTCGTCAGTACATCCAGCGCCGGGGGAATTATCACGAACCGTCACTCTAAAATTAAAATTTCTAGAAACACTTGCCAAAACTTCCCAGGTTGGAGAAACCCCCGCGGTAAGGTCTGCTAAATTTGGAAAATATCGAGTTGGGTTGGTACTTGGTGGGTTTGACCTGAAGTTAGGTCCGTCTGTTGATGTAGAAACAGGCGGCATCGTTGCAGGAGTGTTATCCATTTGTTCCCAACAATAGGTCAACACATCACTCGTATCTGGATCGGTTGCTAGACAGGTTAGTGCAAAAGGGGTATTCCCAGGAATGGTCACATTACCAGGGGTTCCAGTGATAGTTGGAGCATTATTGGTAAGAGATGTTGTGACTGGACAGCTTGTTGCAAGTAATTGATTCGAGATCTCGATCATACTAACAGCGTGAAAGTGATCATCTGAATTACTTTGAACATTTGGTGCGCAAATACCAGCGTATCCCATAATTGTTGATGCAGAACCGGGCTCCATGGCTGTGGCAGTATTACGGTTGCAGTTGTTATTCTGAGTATGGTTAGCACCAAATTGATGGCCAAGTTCATGGGCTACATAATCTATATCAAATGGATCTCCAATAGGTGCTCCACTACCAGTAACACCACGAGCCTTCTGCCCATTTGTGCAGATGACACCAAGACCAGCAAGACCACCACTATTCGTGCCAAAAACATGCCCCACGTCGTAATTAGCTGACCCAATGGTGGCATCAATATCTGCTTGAACTTCGCCAATCATAGCTCCTGTATTACCATTCGAGATCGGAAGAG
>CAXQBA010000263.1:0-2501 GCA_964221885.1 Luminiphilus sp.
GCAAAATAAGGCCCGTCCAATACACCATTCGAATATGTGAAATAGTCGAGTGTGTCACCAAACATATTAAAACGGATATCCAAACCATTATACATATTCTGATCATATGATACATTGCGACGCACTGTAGGTTTATTATGAAAAAACGAATCTTGAATCCATAAATCACCCTCTTTATATCGAATCGTATACCGGTAGGTACTTGTAAAACTTGTATCTATGCGAACTTTTGAGGATGTATCGGAATCCAGCCTCGAAATAAAGGTTTGTATATTACCATATGATTGATCTGAGATACTATAAAAATACTCCCACTCTCCTTCTTTGTTCCCATTTATATATGCACCTCTAGCCTGTAGCTCGCCACTAAGCCCGTAGTATTGCCAATTTCCTGATGGTACACCCCTATTCATTGTTCCTTTTGCCCATACCTTACCATATTCGGTATATTCAATAATCTCTTGATCATCAAACTGACGAATTGAGTCTAGGAATATTTCTGCCTTATTTATCTTTTCAACATCTTGAATGGCATAAAAGACCATGGGGTCATGTCTATTTTTTTTATCATTGGGCACTAATTTCACAAATACTAAGTACGAACTTTTAGGTTGCCAAAAAGATTCTATTGAGGAAGATGCTAAGAACTGATGTACCTTACATAGACCATCTCTTATATAAATAGGCTCCTTAAAATCCTTTAATGTTCGTTCGATTCGAAGCCTCAATGAATGATTTATTATAAATGATTCAAATATCCGTTCATTCGTTGATTGTTGTTTTTTAACTTGAACGATAAATACTGCGTCCGATTCATTGTAATGACCAAGAATAGAATGATGTTGATCGATATCACAGGACCAAACTAAAAAAGGTGTCCACATGTAAAAAATGCATATCAACAACCAAATATTGATATTGACGTGTACACTAACTTTTTTTAAATTACGAATGCTAACAATCATTCTTATTACTTTATCCAATCGATTCCCTTTCTCAACTTAAATAAGGTATCTTTCTCTCTTGAATCCTCGTCTACTTGATGGGCATATTCCCAATCAGCATGAGGTGGCATACTCATAAGAATGGACTCGGTTCGTCCGTTGGTCTGTAAACCAAATTTTGTCCCCCTATCGAGTACTAGATTAAACTCAACATATCTACCTCTACGAAGTAATTGCCATTTTTTTTCATTCTCACCATAAGGAAGCTCTTGAGTTTGTTGGACTTGATGTGAATATAATGGTACAAATGACTCACCAACATTTTGAACAAATGTCCAAAGTTCATTTTTAGCCAATCCAGATGTTGCATTTAATCGATCAAAGAAAATACCACCGATTCCTCTAGTTTCATTTCTATGAGAAATAAAAAAATAATCATCTGCCCAATTTTTAAACTTGTTGTAATAGGTTGGATCACAAGAGTCACATACCTTTTTGAGATGTGAATGGAAATCACTTGCTAATGCATCATTCACATAATGAGGTGTCAGGTCAATACCACCTCCAAACCACCATATTCCATTCGACAATTCAAAATAGCGTACGTTCATATGAATGATCGGAGTCATAGGTGAACGCGGATGTAGTACAATTGAAACACCTGTAGCATAAAATTGCAATGATTGTTCCTTGTCCACATCAACATGTAATACCTTCAGTACATGGGCTGGCATAGATCCTTCGACTGCCGAAAAATTAACACCACCTTTTTCAATGATTGCACCGTCTTTGATGGCACGAGAACGTCCGCCACCTCCCTCAGGACGTAGCCATTTGTCCTCAATAAAGGTTGACTCACCATCTAATACCTCAAGTTGATGGCAAATATCATCTTGTAATTTTTTGAACCAATTTGTGATTTCTACCTTATGAATCATAGCTTTGATTTACTACAAACATAGCATTTAAACAACAGACTTACTTAACTCGTGCTCAACTTTGTATCGATCATATATCAATTCTTCTATTGTCCAAATGTAGATCTACATCCAAGGACCCGGCAGTTGATTGAAAATATGTATCCAAATATAGCATGGGAAAATATTCAATTTTATAATCGCTTGCCATGGTATCTCCGTTATGCTCGTATTAATGCAATCGTCATCCCATCATTTTACAACAACAACGTCCATATTTATCTGAATGAATATATAGGTAGTAAAGAAAAGGACTGGAACCTGATCATGGTTCACGAATCAATGCATTTATTACAACATCAATACTACAATGGAGCATTCCCCATTCAACTCGGTTTTTATCATCGTTTTATCCGAAGATATCTAGCTTTTTGGCTAGAAATACCCAAAAAGAACTTGATTGCTAAAAATAGTACCTACACCGATCATCCTTTTGAAAAACAAGCGTTTTATCAAGAAAATGATTTCGAACAAGTTGAAGCTCACTTTAAAGCGCACGAAATTCCCCTTTTTCTCAAATACTTTCCCTACTTGGTGAAAACTCATTACTACATACAAGAACCACATTGGTTAGCAAAAT
>CAXQBA010000264.1:0-4585 GCA_964221885.1 Luminiphilus sp.
AGCGACCGCCTTTCATACAAAAGGACAAAAATGAGATTGGAATTTATAAGCGTTCACTGAATATACCAAAGCAATGGTCTGAAAAGAATATCTACATCCAATTTGATGCTGTCAACTCTGCATTCTATCTATGGGTTAATGGACAAAAGATAGGATACTCACAAGGAAGTAAAACACCTGCGACATTTTTGTTGAATCCCTATCTTAATGATTCGGTCAATTCAATCGAATTACATGTATTCAGATATTCTGATGCCTCCTACTTGCAATGTCAGGATTTTTGGCGACTCAGTGGAATAGAACGAGATGTACATTTATATGCTGAAGCACCATCATCCATTCAGGATGTTGAAATATCAAGTCCGTACCTTTACAATAAGAATGCAGGACAACTTTCTGTCAAATTAAAGCATAAGGCTCTTAAAGAGGATCATTTTGAAGTACTTTTGACCGATGAAAATAACCACGTTGTCTTTCGCGATATTAAAATATGTAAGGGTGATTCTTTGATTCAGTTTCATTCTTCATTACTCAAGAAAATAAAAGCTTGGAGCGCCGAAAAGCCAAATTTGTATAGGCTGCGTATCACACATAGTGATCGCGATCGGATCGTACGATCCGTTATTTCCCAACAAGTTGGTTTTCGTACGGTTGAAATAAAAAATGGCGTCTTGATGGTCAATGGTCAATACATTCAACTGAAGGGTGTCAATTTACATGAACATAACCCCAACACGGGACATGTTGTGAATAAGGAATTGGTTAGAAAAGACCTATTGATGATGAAAAAGAATCATTTCAATGCGGTTCGAACATCACATTATCCACAACCCAGTTATTTTTATACGCTTTGTAATGAAATAGGTCTATATGTAGTCGATGAAGCCAATATAGAATCACATGGTCTTGGTTATGGACCTCGCTCTCTCGCAAAAAAACCACGTTGGTATCATGCTCATCACGATAGATTGGTCAGCATGGTAGAACGCGATAAAAATCATCCTTGTGTAATCATTTGGTCACTTGGCAATGAAGCTGGAAATGGCGTGAATTTTCTGAGGATGTATGATTGGCTTAAAACTCGTGATACAAGTAGACCTGTTCAATATGAACAAGCTCATTTACGATGGAGAAATAGTGATATCTACTGCCCGATGTATCCCAGATACGAGCACGTAAAAGCATATGCCGTCTCAAACAGAAACAAACCACTCATAATGTGTGAATATGCTCATTCTATGGGAAATAGCACCGGTAATTTTAAAGAATGGTGGTCACTCATTGATTGCCATCGAAACTTACAAGGTGGCTTTATTTGGGATTGGGTCGATCAGTCTATATTAAAGATAGATTCACTAGGTAATTCATCATGGACATATGGAGGTGATTTTGGAGGACCTGACATTCCAAGTGCAGGTAATTTTTGTTTGAATGGACTCGTTTTACCCGATCGAACACCTCAACCTGCTTTAGCCGATGTAAAATACATTCAACAACCGCTCTCTTTTCACGTCATTGATTCGAATGAACTATACATCCAATGGACCAATAAATATCACTTTTCCGATCTCAGCGATCATACTCTTCAATGGACATTAAAACGAAAAGGTCGTGTAGTGGAAACCGGCAAAATCACACAACTGAACACCAAACCTGGTTCCAGTTCCATCCAATCTATTGAATTGAATACAAAAAATAGGGATGATCATGTTTTATACATCCATGTCACTGCCCCAAATCATCATCAAACTTTCATGCGCTATCATACGATTGCCAAATTTCATCATGTATTCCCACACAATAAAATAAAAGCTCATTCAAAAAAAGCCACAGCATTGCAAATGAAATCTAATGGTGATCTCCTTATAATATCTATGGATCATCTGTCTGTTCATTTTTCAAAAAAAACAGCTTGCTTGGCTCAAATTTCTCACAAATCTGTTCCTTTATTATCAGATGAGTTTCGACCACATTTTTGGAGAGCTATGACAGATAATGATTATGGTAACTTCCTTTTATTACGTGGGGGTATATGGAAAAAGAGAAGTCAAAAGCTACCAAAGGGTAATTTAAAAGTTTTGGAACTAACAGATAGTTCAGCAATTGTTCAATCTAATTTTTATATGGGTTTAGGATGTACCTTTGTGATTCAATATCAATTAAAACATGATAATATAACCATTGATGCATCATTGATTCGGTCACCTTTTGATATTTCTGCCCTACCTAGGGTTGGATTGCAGGGCTTTCTGAAATCATCCTTTGATCATACATCATGGTATGGACGTGGTCCACATGAAAACTATGCTGATCGGAATAGATCTGCTTTTGTTGATGCATATGAAGCATCCGTCGATCAATTATATACGCCATACATCCGACCACAAGAAAATGGGTATCGAACAGAAGTTAGTGAATTGACACTTTATTCTGATAGCTTGAATCGATCGATAACAATCGAATATACTCAAAACCCATTTGGATTTTCCTTACTTCCCTATTCGACATGGGACCTACAGTCTAAAGTTCGCGCATTGGGTTGGAACAATGCATTGAATCGACATGCAAGTGATTTGATCAAAAGACCTTACATGGTTTTAAATATAGATGCTGCTCAACTAGGGTTAGGTGGTGATGATTCATGGTGGCGGAAACCATATAAGTCATACAGACTTTTAAAAAGAAAATATACCCTTACCTTCAATATTCATGTGAAAGAAAACAATTCGAACTAACTGATGGATGCAGGTTTCTTTTGTTGAATGGAATTTTTGAATTCCAAAACAATATCCACTGTTTCAAGAGGAAAAATCATGTGATATAAATGCTCTTTAAATAAATCATTCTCATCAGGGTTTGTGATATCGATAACTGTCACGTTTTTTCCGCCATGCATTCGATCAACAAATTTTGCAACACCATCTCGATTACTTTTAAGTACAAGTATTGGTATCTTATATTTTGTAAAATTTGGATATGATTTCATTTTATCAAATGACTTAGATTCCTTCAAAGCAGATTGAACTTGTATAGCAAAAACCTTAGCTGGTAATCTGCTTAACGCTCGTTCAATCGGAATTCTATTTAGTTCAGGTAATGAATCAAGGCGAGTCATTTGGAATAAGATGCGTTTTTTGACGGACTGCCAAAATCGATCTCTTGTTTTTGAATCTTTACTGACCAGTCGTTTCAATAAAAAGATCGCTCTGTAACGAACCCCTGATTTCGTATCGAATGGTACAACCCGACGCATTGTATTGTACATCAACCAATCTTTCTTTGAGCCTGATGACTTTTGAGACGGTAACATCACATAATCCATAAAACCTAACATGGCATGTTTAGCCTCCTCACCAAAAAAGGGATTCGCTGCTATTCTTCCTTTTAAATATTTTCGAGTGCCCTCAAGTTTTAAGATATCTCGTTCCATCATCAATGAGTAAATATTTCCCATTGAATGATCGAAAAGGATCACATCATGCCCTTTCTTACCAAAATATTGGATGACAAAATCAATGTTTTTGACAATATGATTCGAGTATTCCTCGACAGGAAGATCATTAGGAATAGATCCATAATGCATGGCTACTGGAATCATTTGTGAGGAAGGAATAGCTGTCAAAAGTCCATCGAACGAATTTAAACCTAAGAAACCATGAATCATGATCATCACAGGTAACTTCTCCTCTGGATATGCATCATATGGCCGTGGCAGATCCAATCGAATGTGAGATGGTCCCTGGGGTGTAATTCGTTTTAAATTGATCTGTGGCCAGGTCAATGCCGTATCATCGATAAACACCATCAATCGTTCTTTCATATGATCCATATATCTCAGAAAAGATGGACTCAAATAATCGGGTGCCCAGCGTGAGAAAAGCCAAGCTAATGGTCTTCGTTTATCAGACTTTGTGGCTAGAAATGCGATTCTTTTTGATTTTTTCAACAAATATGGCGTACCAGTAACCTCGGGTTCTTCAGTATCATCAACATAAACGACTAGATCCTTGGATTGAAAAGCTTTAGAACGTCGTTTGATGGCAGCGACCTTACCCATCGGATCAGTAGCTAAAAATACATAATCGAACCCATCTTTTCCGATCCGCTCCATGTATAATGCCAATTTCTCATTGAAACGTTCAGCATACGCCTCCATGTCCGAACGATCTAAAGAACGTCCTAAAATCTGTTCTTTGTCAACAACACCCATTCGTCGTAAACGCACCAAGAAATTAGCTGCATTCGTGACACCTTCTAAATCCCGTTGCCTTTTCAATGGTGAATTGACAAAACTATATCGAATAAGATCATATCGAGGAATTCGATGATAGTTTTCAATGATATATTCATAGGCCCCCTCTGGTGACAAACCATGAGCTAAACCAACTAAGAACCGTTCCCCTTTATTTGTAACCTTTATGGCATGACTGATAAAGTCCTCTCCTACGGCATGATTAAAGGCCTCTTTTGTTTTAAAATATTGATAAGGTGGAGACTCGTAATCTTTGTTTTTGTAAAATTGTTTGTACGATCTAAACCCACTGAATTGATTGTCACCCATACTTCGATTGAAACTGACCTTTTA
>CAXQBA010000265.1:0-5591 GCA_964221885.1 Luminiphilus sp.
GCTCGCGTTTCTTCTTATCTTGTCTTACTCTTTTCTTAGCTGATTTATGGTTTGCCATAATACAATTTTATTTATATCTGTTTTTTACTAATCGATGTCAACTCAACGAAGTCAAAAAATTAAATAACGGGCCCAAAAATAATTATTATTTAAATACTATTTGGCTCGATTTTGACTTAAGCGACACGCAAAGATAGATAAATTCATGGATAAAAATAAAATTTACCTAAAAAAACATAAAGATATGATTGTGTTAGCATCTCAACGTTCATTTTAAAATAAACCGACAAATTCATATTTCATTTCAATTCTTTTCGTAGAGTTTTGTAACTTTATAAAATAACTGATAACGAACATATATTTCATGGATTATTCATTTATATCTAATGCCCATCCTCAATATATTGAGGAATTATACCAAAAGTATATTACCGATCCCATGAGTGTGGCGAAAGGCTGGCGAGAATTTTTCTTTGGGTATCAATATGCCTTACAGGATGCTGGTCAGAACGGAATAGCCAAAGCACCATCGATCTCTTCTAAGGATTTGTCTGTTCTTCGTCTCATAGAAGCATACAGGCATCGTGCTCATTTGATTTCGACCACGAATCCCATACGTCAAAGAAAAAATAGATTTGCTGGCCTAGATATATCTTACTTCGGACTTACCAAAGAGGATATGCAAACTACGTTTATGGCAGGCTCAGAACTTGGGATGTCTAATGCTACATTAGGTCAGATTATTGAAAGATTGGATCTGATATATGCGGGTAATATTGGTTTTGAATTTTCTCACATCGAAAATCAGGACAAATACGAATGGCTAAAAAATAAAATCGAGTCTCGGAAAGGGTCAGATTATGGATTATCCATCGAAAAGAAAAAACGAATTCTTGAAAAATTGAATGGTGCTACTGGCTTTGAGAATTTCTTAGCAAAAAAATATGTAGCTCAAAAGAGATTCGGCTTAGAGGGAGGGGAGTCAACAATTCCAGCATTGGATGCTATCATTAACACGTGTGGAAGCTTGGAAGTCGAAGAAGTAGTCATAGGAATGGCTCACCGGGGACGTCTGAACGTTTTAGCCAATACACTTGGAAAAACGTACGAATTTATTTTTAAGGAATTTGAAGGCGATATACCTCAAGATACGGTTTTTGGTGATGGAGATGTGAAGTATCATTTAGGTTTCTCATCAAAAATTACTACACCTGAGGGTAATGAAGTCCATCTGAAATTGGTTCCAAATCCATCACATTTAGAAGCTGTGAATCCAGTGGTTCAAGGTTTTGCCCGAGCTAAAGCAGATATTCTTTACAAGAGTGACTTCGATCGAATTCTACCGATTTTGATCCACGGTGATGCGGCTGTCGCTGGACAAGGTGTGGTTTTTGAGGTAGTTCAAATGAGCCAATTAGAAGGGTATTACACAGGTGGAACGATTCATTTTGTTATTAATAACCAAGTTGGCTTTACTACTGACTTTGACGATGCTCGATCCTCAACGTACTGTACGGGAGTGGCTTCATTGGTGCAGGCTCCTGTTTTTCACGTAAATGGTGATGATCCTGAGGCTGTTGTTTATGTAGCAGAACTTGCAGCTGAATATAGACAAGAATTCAACACAGATGTATTTATTGATATGGTGTGTTACAGAAAACATGGCCATAATGAAGGAGATGATCCGAAGTTCACGCAGCCTGGTCTTTATAACTTAATAAAACGGCATAAAGATCCGAGAACTCTTTATACCGAAAAGCTGATCATGGATGGTGAGATTGAGGCAGAATTGGCTCGGAAAATGGATAAGGAATTCAATAGTTTGTTGCAAGATAAATTCTCAAGGGCTAAAGAAGAGGAATTGGACTATAAATACCAAGCCCCTGAATTAGCCTGGAAAGCAATGCGTAAGAATACAGTTGCCAGTGATTATATATCTTCGCCAGATACACATATTTCCAAAAAAACCGTCGAATCAATTCTTCAATCATTACAAACATTACCTGCTGATTTCAAGCCGTTACCAAAATTCAATAGAATTTTGAAACGTGCACAAGAATTGATCGATAAACGCCTTATAGATTGGTCCATGGGTGAACACTTGGCTTATGGTTCATTATTGATCGAAGGGATAGGGATACGAATGAGTGGGCAGGATGTTAAAAGAGGAACCTTTTCTCACAGAAATGCTGTGCTTTATGATGTAAATACAAATAAACAGTATAATAGATTAAATAATCTGAAGGAGGGACAAGAAAAACTTCGAATTTACAATTCCTTATTATCTGAGTTTGCCGTATTGGGATTTGAATTTGGATACTCACTAGCTACTCCAGACTGCCTAGTAATTTGGGAAGCTCAGTTTGGTGACTTCGCTAATGGAGCTCAAACCATGTTCGATCAGTTCATTTCTTCTTCTGAAAGTAAGTGGCGACGTAATTCTGGCTTGGTCATGTTGTTACCACATGGATATGAAGGGCAAGGTCCAGAGCACTCTTCTGCTCGTTTGGAACGATATTTACAATGTTGTGCTGAATTTAATATGACGGTCGCAAATGTGACTACGCCAGCACAGTTCTTTCACTTGATCCGACGTCAGCAAGTTCGACCTTTCAGAAAACCATTGGTTTTAATGAGTCCAAAGAAATTGCTTCGACCTAAGGATATTCAACGCGATAAAAAAGAAGTCCTATTGAGAGAATGTGTTTCGTCATTTGACGATCTTACTAAAGGAGGCTTCAAAGAAGTTTTAGATGATCCAACCGTTACTACGAAGCGCTCTGCTCAGTCAGTAAAATCCGTTCTTTGTTGTTCAGGGAAGATCTATTACGACCTACTCGATAAAAAAATCAATGAAGATATAGAAGATGTTGCAATAGTTCGTCTTGAACAATTATACCCATTTCCTTTTGAACAGATCAATGATTTGAAGAAGAAATATGGAAAGGCTACATGGATGTGGGTGCAGGAAGAACCATCAAATATGGGAGCCTGGCAATTTATTCATTCTCTAGAAACAGGCATTGATTTTGAGTTAGTGGCAAGAAAAGCTAGCGCTTCTCCGGCTACAGGATTCAAAAATACACATGTTGCTCAACAAAATGATATTCTTTCTCGTGCATTCTGCTATTCTTCCATGAAAAAGGAAACAGTTGTTAAATAAGAGCAGTATATTATAGTGTACCATATAAAATCTAAATTCTGTATTAAATGACAACATTCGCTATTGTACTGGTACTTTTGTTAGGCTTGATCATCTCGTTTTTATTAGTGGGATTCTTTTTGCCTAGTAGTTGGACCATTGACAAAGCTGAATTGATTAATACAACATCAGAAAAGGTATTAGATATGATCATTGACCTTGATAATTGGTCATCTTGGCTTGTTTGGTCTATACCTGAAAGTGAATATGAATTAGTATATTCTGAGGATAAAATCGGACAAGGGGCCTGGCAATCTTTTTCGAACAACCAAATATCAGCTACGATACATATAACAGGCATTGAGCCAGATCAAAAGGTCCATTGGAAGATGGATATAGATAAAACTGGATTTCAGATCCAAGGTGTTTTTGTCGTAGCAACAACAGCAGTCAATTATACTCAGGTTGCTTGTCGAATTGAATCGGGGAAGGTGTCAGAGGTGAATCCAGCTAAACGTATTCAACTACGTATTCTCAAACAATTTATTGATGAAGCTTTTGATGAAAGCCTCACAAATTTACAAATGAATTTTAGATCAGAGTCTGAATGAAAAACAACTATGTATTTATAATGGCTGGTGGAATCGGATCTAGATTCTGGCCTAGCAGTCGTCAAGCCAAACCAAAACAATTTCTCGATATACTTGGTGTAGGTAGGACGCTCATACAAATGACCTTTGATCGATTCACAAAAGTTTGTCCCATTGATCACATATATATAGTTACCAATATACAGTATAAAGATATTGTATTGGAGCAATTACCTGAGTTATCTGAACAACAAGTTCTGACTGAGCCGTCACGAAATAACACAGCTCCTTGTATTTGCTACGCAGCACTGAAGCTGAAAGGAATGGATCCTGATGCTAATTTTGTTGTTGCACCATCTGATCATATTGTAGTGAAAGAAGATGCTTTTGTTGAACATATTAATTACGGTTTGTCTTTGGTTGCTCATCAAGATATATTACTAACACTGGGGATCGAACCACACAATCCTAATACAGGCTATGGATATATTCATTACGAAAAAAGTGCATCAAACGATGAAAAAAAGGTACTTTCTTTCAAGGAAAAACCTGATGTAGAAACCGCTAAGGGATTCTTAGAGAGTGGGGAGTATCTATGGAATGGTGGTATTTTTGTTTGGAATGTGAATAGTTTACTTCGTGCTTTTTCAGACTATTCGCCAGAGATTTTGAATATTCTACAAAAAGGAGCATCGGACTTTAATACACCTAATGAACAAAGTTTTCTCAATACGTATTATCCCACTACTCCTGATATTTCCATTGATTATGCAATCATGGAGAAGGCGGATAATATTTATACATTACCTATAAATGTTGGTTGGTCAGATATTGGAACTTGGGCTTCACTTCACGATTTTATGGATAAAGACGATCATTCAAATGCAATTGGTAGCCTACATTCCGATCAAGTTGATCTCGTGGATACATCGGGTTGCATGATCAGAAATCAAGGCAAAAAATTGACAGTTATTCATGGCTTATCTGATTATATTGTTGTTGATGAGGAGGATGTATTGCTCATATACCCTAAATCAAAAGAACAAGCCATTAAGAAGCTACGAAATAAGGTGGCCGATAACTGGGGAGATGATTATCAGTAGGGGGTTATTTCCCAAATAATTCAAAGGCATTTTTCGTTGTTTGTTTGCAAATTTCAGTGAAAGTAATTCCATAACATTCTGCTAATTTATTGGCTACATGAACAACATAGGCACTTTCATTACGCTTACCTCTGAAAGGTGTAGGCGCCAAATAGGGTGAATCAGTTTCAAGCAAAATACAATCAAGAGGAATTTGATCAATAAATGTGGGAAGTGAGGATTTTTTAAATGTTAGAACACCACCGATACCAAGTTTGAACCCAAGATCAATAATCTGGTTTGCTTGTTCCAACGTACCCGTAAAACAATGAAATACACCATTGAATGTAGGATCATTCAAATCAGAAACAAGTTGGATGAGGTCATCGATCGAGTCTCTAGCATGTATGACAATGGGTAAATTTCTTTCTTTGGCCCACGTACTTTGCCTGATGAATGCATCGATCTGTTGTTCTTTGAATTCAGTACTCCAATAATAATCTAGACCGATCTCGCCAATAGCACAGAATGGACGACGATCGATCCAATTCTTGATCGTTGCAAGTTGCTCTTCAACATCAGGACCCACTGAGCACGGATGGAGCCCCATCATTGGAATACAAGTACCTGGATATTTTTCTTCAAGTTCGAACATAGGCTCTATGGAATCAGCATCTATGTTGGGTAAAAAGAAATGAGTTACACCAGCTTCTTTAGCTCGATCGATCATCTGATCACGATCTTCATTGAACTGCTCAGCATATAGGTGTGTATGAG
>CAXQBA010000266.1:0-12041 GCA_964221885.1 Luminiphilus sp.
CATCTTGGTCACCATCACCATCTAAATCAGAACCACTGTAACAACATTGACCACAGGAACCAGCTGCAGTCGTTGGATTAGAACCGACAAAACCTGAGTTACCAAGACTAAATGCATCTGGCGTTCCGCACGACAATGATTGTATATTATTGGGCTGAGCAAAGCAAATCGAAAACTCAACTATTGAGATAAGAAGTACAAGTATGTACCGAATTGGGGAGTGTTTAAGCATGTCAATTAGATTGTCTAATTAAATTTGGGTATTTAAATATAATAATTATTAAAGAAAATACGTGAATTTCTATAATTAGAATGTTATAGTTCAAGATGATAACGCAACTTATGGTTGAAATGTAATTCTCAAAATTTTAACCTAAATTTACGCTTGTAATTTGGTGCTAATTAATGTTTGTAGATGTTTCATTAAAGATGATCGGTCATTTGATATTCATCTAATAAACAAATGCTGAATTTTAATTACATAATGACCAGTAATTCTGAATTATGCAAAATATCGATCTTATATGCCGATAATCAACCCTGAAAAACGAATCTTACACATAGCTCCTGATGAAAAATTTATTGGTGCTGCAGATTGGTTGTTCAAGCAAGCTTTTCCAAAAACGCAACATATTTTTTACATAGTACAAGCTAAAAATACACCTCTAAAACACATCCAACCTAAAGAGAACTATCAAATTATTTCAGATACTAAGACTCATCTTGAAAAACTGAAAAATCAGCTATCTAAAAATGACTTTGTTGTCGTACATTATCTACTAGATTTCAGTTGTAGATTGAGGCTTTCAACATCCCCAGACATACCTTTTATGTGGCTGATGTGGGGAAAAGATATTTACGAATCTGGTATTTATAATTCCGAAATGTACGGTCCAAAAACCTTGTCGATCTCCAGTGAAAACATAGGAATGAAATTTGCCAAAAACGCGGCAAAAATACTACTTGGGTACGCTGGTAAAATCATCCCGTTGAAAAAGAAAATAAAAGCTGTACGAAAGATGCAATTTATTGGAATGTTCTACCAAGAGGAATTTGATCTTTTTGATAAAGCTGGTGTTTTCGCACCCAACACTCGTCCTGTTCGTTTCAAATATAATCCAATTGAATTTTTCTTTAAAAACAACCAGAACGAAAAAATTAACGGAAATAATATTCAAATAGGAAACTCCGCCACAGCTACAAATAATCACTTAGAAGTATTCGACATGCTCAAAAAGATGGATCTGGGGGAACGAAAGATAATTGTTCCTTTAAGTTATGGCAACAAAAAATATGGATATTTAATCAAAGAAAAAGGACAACAGTTATTCCAAAATAAATTTCAACCGCTTTTGGATTTTATGCCTCTGCATGAATACCAAAAAATGATGCAACGTTGTGGTGTTGTAATTATGAATCATTATCGCCAACAAGCTCTTGGTAATATTATATCCATGATTTGGATGGGCGCTAAAGTATATTTGAACACGCGAAGTACCGTTTATAAATTTTTATCCAGAATAGGCGTTCACATCTATTCCATTGAAGACAACCTAACCAGAAGTAATGTGAATGCTCTTCAGAATTTAGACAATGAAAAAATCGCTCATAATCGGCGCATACTATTTGAACATTATTCGCAAGAAACAATCATTCAAAATTTAAAGGATGACTTAGCTGAATTTGAATTTCATTAATTCTATTACCAAATGACATAGAAGTTGCTAAATTTATGAGTTCAATTAAAAGATCAATTAATGAGACCAAGTGAATTTCACACTAATAAAAAGTGGTATAATTGGATTGTCTATAAAATAATGGATAGGTATATTGAGAAATATAGCAAACATCTAAAGGGGCATCTATTAGACCTTGGTTGTGGTGAAGCTCCTTATAAAAAATACTTAACTCAATTTGTTGATAATTATACCGGTGTAGATTGGTCCAATACCTTTCACAACTCAGGAGCTGACATTGTATCGGACTTAAATATCAAACTAGAAATTGATCCTGAGGTGGCTGATAGTATTATCTCTATTAGTGTTATGGAACATCTTTATGAGCCTCAGACATTCTTGAATGAAGCGTGGAGAGTCTTAAAAAAAGATGGAAATATCATTTTGCAAGTTCCATGGCAATGGAGGATACATGAAGCGCCCCATGATTATTTCAGATATACCCCATATGCTCTTAAGCATATGCTTACAAAAGCTGGATTTTCAGATATTCAAATTGAAGCGACGAGTGGTTTCTTTACAACTATTGTGCTTAAATTAAATTACTTTAGTTTAAGATGTGTGCGAGGTCCTAAAATTTTACGCTGGATCATTTCGGCGATTCTGGTTCCATTCTGGACAATTGGGCAAATATTATCTCCATATCTTGATAAATTAGATAGAGATTGGTCTGGCGAATCAATAAGTTATTTTGTGGTCGCAAAGAAAATATAATACGCTAATAATTTATTCTATGCATTTTATCCAAAACGGTGTAAAGCATTCCGTTTAAAACATATGTATAAAGCAATAATTAATACATGCACCATGCTTGTTTCAAGATTCATTAATAAAATATTATACGATCTTAGGCTCATACATCTATACTATTTCTTTCACTACAAATACATTAAGTATAAATACAAAGATCTAGAATATGTAAAACAGGTGCTCGTGGATAAGAAGTTTTTTCTTATTACGAGCACAGGTAGAACCGGAACGGTACTTTTATCACAAATGTTGAATCGTATTGATGGAGCTTACATCGTCCACGAACCATTATTTCAAGAAACAACGTATCATCGTTTATCCATGGAGGATCCCGAATTCTCGTATACTTTTCTAAAGAATTTCAGGCTAAAAGAGATGGTTCATAGAATTGAAAAAAACAATTGCATCCAATACGGGGAAGTAAATGGAGGCTTACGTAGAAACATAAAAGAGCTAAAAGAACTTTTTCCTGAAATGAAGATCATTCATATTGTCAGGGATGGAAGGAAAATCATATCGTCGATGTTAAATCGGAACACTTTTTTGAAGGGGGATACCTATTACAATCTTAAGCCTTCTTCCAGTATTGTAGATGCTAAAACATGGTCAAATTTTAATCGGTTTGAAAGAATAACTTATCTATGGGCTGCTGAAAATAAACATATGAGAGAACACAGTGACCTAACAATACGATTTGAGGACATGGTCTCCGATTACACTTATTTTAAAACGAATATCTTAGATGTATTGGGATTAGACTTAGACTATCAAACTTGGGTAGAATCAACTCAAAAAAAGATCAACAAGACAAAGCAGGTAAAGAGCGATACAGAATACACTGGCTGGTCAGATACCCAAAAAGAGTTTTTCAGACTTCATTGCTCTGATGAAATGATAAGAAATGGGTATACAATGTAAGCAACTTCACTTTGTCTACATCATTTCAAAAACCAGTTCACCTCCCTTAGATAAATCAAGATGGTTTAGGAGAAATCCATCGACCAATGTACCATTAAATCGTATCGATTGAACCTTTGTATTAGTTTCAGATTGATTTATGGTTGATATGTGTAATATATGTCCATTCCCTAAATCAACCTTCGCTTTTTTAACTAGAGGACTTCCAGCAGCATAATACGGGGACCCTGGCGTTACAGGATAAAATCCCAGTGCACTGAAAATATACCAAGCACTCATTTGACCGGCGTCATCATTACCACATAGACCATTTACATTTGGCCCATACATGGTACGCATGATCATTCGAACTCGCTCTTGTGTCTTTTCGGGTGCATCTGCCCAATTGTAGAGATATGGTATATGATGTCCCGGTTCATTCCCATGAACATAATTGCCAATGATTCCATCTCTTGTTATATCCTCGTGTTTTTCAATATGTTTGTCATCGATCTCCATGGTAAATAATGAATCCAATCGGTTTATAAATGCATCTTTACCACCCATCATATTAATCATCTTGTCAATGTTTTGAGGAACATATAAGCCATAATTCCATGCATTTCCTTCTATAAAACCCTGACCGTGTGTATCCATGGGGTCATATTCTTTTCTGAATTCGCCATTGGAAAGCTTAGGTCTCATATGCCCTATTACTGGATCGTAAACCTGTTCATACGACCTCGCCCGTTCAGCAAAAACATTACCCAAAGAATCCAACTTAAGTATATACGCAATTTTAGAAATACACCAGTCGTCATAGGCATACTCCAGTGTTTTAGAAACTGAAGAATGACTTAAATCATCAGGAACATAACCATATTCTATATATTCCCCTAAGCCATCGAAATATGCAACATTAGCAGTTTCCACACATGCATCCAATGCCCTTTTTATGTCAAAATCACCGACACCTTTAACTACAGCATCAGCAATAGCAGAAACGGCATGATATCCGATCATGCACCAATTCTCATTTGCATAATGACTCCATATTGGTAACATCCCATGAACACTTTGTTCCTGATGTGCCAACATGGATTTAATCATATCATTATTTCTCTTTGGTTGAAACAAATTAAGTAATGGGTGCAAAGCTCTGTAGGTGTCCCAAAGGGAAAAAATTGAATAGTTGATATATCCATCTGATTGATGTAGGTTCTGGTCTAAGCCTCGATACGAACCATCTACATCTTCATAAATGATTGGCGTTAAACAGGCATGATACATTGCTGTGTAGAATGTGACCATGTCTGATTCGTTCATCATCTCCACATCAATTTTACGTAGCTCATCTTGCCACATCGTTTCGGTTTCTTGACGAACTTGATCAAAGTTCCAATGAGGTACTTCCGTTTCCATATTTTTGGCTGCACCAGCCATACTTACATTTGAAAGGGCCATTTTCATTATCAATTCCTCCCCTTCTTCAACATCAAATGTAAAGTAGGCCTTCAGCTCTTTGGCGGACATCTCTGGAAAATTCTTTTCTTGGTCAAATCGCCTATAAAACCCTACATAAGTCTCATCACTATATTTTCGATGTCCATAGGTTATAAATGGCTTTGAGAATGTTGCTCTGAAAAATACTTTTTTTGTCCGTGCCCATCCTTTTGTCTGTCGATATCCAGAAATTGTAGAGTCATTTTCAACACGTAAGAACGTCCACACATTCTTATTATCATGATGATATACATTATAAACTAGATCAAATAAAATGTGTGCCTCTGTTTTTTTGGAAAAGGTATATCTATGAACACCAACCCTTTCAGAAGCTGTCATTTCAGCTTGTATTCCATAACTCTCAAGATCCACTTTATAATAGCCAGGACTTGCTACCTCATTATCATGCGAAAAGATGGAATAATACCCCTTATCACCTCCTTTCGTTTTAAATGGCTCCATCTTCAATTCTCCTGTCATTGGCATAATCATCAAATCCCCTAGGTCTGAATGACCTGTTCCGCTGAAATTCGTATGAGCAAAACCTAAAATTGTTGTATCTCTATACTGATATCCCGCACAATACTCATATGTACTCCTATTGTAATTTCCAATAGAATCATACATAACCTGCCAATTCGTTTGTGGACTCAACTGAACCATTCCAAATGGGGCTGTTGCACCTGGAAATACATGTCCCATCTTACTGGTGCCGATCATTGGATTCACGTATTCTATTAGTGATTTATTTTCCTTTTCATCCATCGGTAGCTGTTCATCCTTTCGTTGACAGGAAAGCACAGAAAACACAAATAAAATCAATAGAACCCTTTTCATAACAATACATGCATTAGTTGGCAAATAACATACAATATAACTCAATTAAATGGATAAATTGTTTAGGTAGATTATAAATGAAAAATCAAAATATAGACACCATAGAAGAGTATGTATCAGAAAAACAGAACAAGCTACTATTGTATCAAGTTGCTAAATGTTGAAAGGCGTCAGTAAATAATCAATAAGTTTAAATCATTACTCGTTTGGGGAGAAGCCGGCTGCATGCAGTCGGTTTTTTAATTTCAACAATTAAATCATTAATCGTATATTAAAAGTAAAATACTTGTCTTATGAAAAATATGATTACCCTCTGCAGCCTTTTCTTTTTTGTTCTTATTAGTGCTCAAAGTTTTGGACAGAGCGAACAGAAAGAAATCCGCAAAGAGGTCAAACTGACTGAAAAAAATGGTGTAAAGACACTGATCATTATTACGACTGAAAATGGCAAAACGAACACCCAAACTTTTATTGGACCTGATGCCGACGCTAAATTAGCGCAGATGGAGCAGGAACTCCCCAAAGAATCGGGTGAAAAATCGACGGTCAAAGTCTATCCGGATGGCCGCAAAGAGATCCGCATCGAAAAAGCAGTTGTCAAGAAGAAAGAAGACGATAAAAAAGAAGACGACAAGTAAATTGCTTTTTCATGAGAGAACAGGAAGTGATAATCATTGACTTTTCCAACGATTACAATCCTTACATTCGATTCTTTTCCATCTTTTTTGGCGTATTTGGATTGATCACCCTATACATCTGTTTGATCTTCTACCTAAAAATGGGTGGTTATAGCGACGCTCAACTGAACTGGTTGCCAACCTCCTCCAGCTCTTTTCCCTACAATAATACCTGGGTTGACCATCTTGGAATTAGTATTTTGACGATTCTTTGTCTTTTTTTTATCTATATGACCTTGCGATATTCGATTCTAGGTCTACTTACGATTGTTTACTATGACCCCAAGGAACGAATGTTGGTTTGTTGTTGGAATGGCCTGTCGAGAAAAAAGCGAAAAACACCTATTGAAGCCATCGAAAAGCTATCAAGGCATCAGAGTGCGAAAAGTCCTAACTCTGTGTATTCAAATGGCAATATCATCCCGGCCATGAGCTTTCAAACTCATTTTGCCTACATGACGCTAACCGATTCTAAGAAACAACCACTCCTTTTTCAATATCATCAAAAGTCTATTTTTGATCAAAAATTCGATGAGTTACAAACTTTAATACAGGAGGAAAAGAAAAGCAAAACAGTGTAAATTAAGATAAAAACCAACCTCATATCCCTATTTATTCTTATTTTGGATCGTCGAGTGAATATATCATTTTCACAAGGCAACAGAACTTCCTATTCCCCTTCATCAACTCTTCAATCGATCTATTATGAAACGACTCATAGCACTCATTGCTATATTTTCTGTAATAAACACTCGCTTATCTGCCCAAAACCCTATTCATCAATGCGGTTTTGATCATCTGATCCACCAAATGGACCAAACATATCCAGGCTATAAGCATCGGATCGATCAGGTATTCGAACAGGCATTACGACAAGGTCAAGAGCAATTGGGAACACGCTCAGTGGTCACTATTCCTGTCGCAGTGCACGTTGTATGGAAAGAGGTTGAAGAACGCCTTTCTGAATGCACCATCACCGAGCAGATCGATGTTATTAAGGAAGACTATCGTCGTCAAAATGCGGACACCGCTAATCTGCGTCCTATTTTCGGCAGCATTGCTGCTGATACAGAGATCGACTTTAGACTCGATACGATCATCTGGACCCAATCGAATGTTGATTTTGCGACCTTAGGACCTTTCGGTGGATTAATCCCCGACCCAACATCTCTTGACAGTGTAAAAGGGGCAAGTCCAGGGCTTGATCCAAATCAATATCTCAATATTTGGATTCTTAATCTAGGATCAGGTGGTCTTTTAGGCTATGCCTATCCACCCGACAGTTTACCAAATTGGCCAGCAGGTGTTGCTGCACCATCCCCGGATAAAGAAGGCGTTGTTCTTCATTATGAGATCGTTGGCCGATCTAAATCCATTACCATAGGAAGTATTTTTGGCGGTAGTACGACTATTCAGACAGAAGGACGTACAGCTACCCATGAAGTAGGTCACTATTTAGGCCTTCGCCATATCTGGGGTGATGGCGGTGGTATCTTTGGTGGCAATAGCTGTGGTGCTGATGATGGCATTTTTGATACACCGAATACCATCGGTCAGTCGCAATTTGATTGCGACACCACAAAAAACACCTGCGTGGATAGTGCTACCATTGACTGGCCTGATATGATCGAAAACTATATGGATTATTCCGCCGAATCCTGCATGAATACCTTTACTGTGGGTCAGAAAAACCTAATGCAAGGCGTCTTGAGTGGTCCAAGAGTAGGACTAACTACAACCCCTTTAAAAGTACGACCCACTAACGATGCTTTTTTAGCGGCGCAGACATTAACTGTTGTACCGACTTGTTCAGGAAGCGGTGAGCCAGCCACAACGACCGGCGCTAGTATCTCCCTTCCTTATGCTACGGGTTGCAACACACAGATTCATAATGACATCTGGTTTCAATTCACGGCTGTGGATAGTACGATCGACTTGACCATCTCCAATGTATCTATTACTGCAGGTAATAGTTCCATCCTTGGGTATGAGCTATTCAGTGGGCTATGCGATTCGTTGGTATCTATCAGTTGTGGTACGGATTTGGCCAGTTCATTCAACAATCTAAATACCAATGAGACTTATTATCTTAGAGTGTATAGTGACACCAATTCAAGCAGTCAGGATTTTGACATCTGCTTAAGTGCCCCACTTACTAACACCCGTAAGCTCTTAGCTCAAAATAGTTTAGCGATCTATCCGAATCCAAGCAGCGGAGATATAACCGTTGAGCTAACAAGTGGCTTTGCTATTGAGGGCGTTTTACAAGTGCGCAATCTGCTTGGACAAAGCCTATCTAACCAAATCGTTATGGATGTCAATAACAAGCAAGTACAGATTAGTTTGCAAGATCAGCCGAATGGGATATATGTTGTTGAGCTCCTATTAGATTCGGGGCAAAGCATTAGTAAAAAGGTAGTGCTGCAACGGTAGGATTTAACGAAATCATTCTTGGTTAAAATAAAAAAGCAGCGTCTCCGCTGCTTTTCCATCTTTATATATTCAACTTTCTAAAGATCAAATTTAATACCCTGTGCTAAAGGCACTTCAGTACTGTAATTGATGGTGTTGGTTTGTCTACGCATATAAGCCTTCCAAGAATCAGAGCCCGACTCACGTCCACCACCTGTTTCTTTCTCACCACCAAATGCACCACCGATCTCAGCTCCGGATGTACCGATATTGATATTAGCAATACCACAATCTGAACCTGCAGCCGAAAGGAACAATTCACTTTCGCGAATATTCGTAGTCATCATAGCCGATGAAAGACCTTGTGGCACATCATTTTGCATATGAATCGCTTCTTCCAATTTGCTGTATTTCATAACATACAAAATCGGCGCAAAGGTCTCGTGCTTTACGATCTCTGTTTGAGAATCCACAGCGATCACACATGGTTTGACATAGCAACCACTCTCATATCCCTCTCCAGTGAGAACTCCTCCTTCTACGAGGACTGTGCCACCTTGCGCTTTTGCATTCTCGATCGCTTGGTTATACATAGCGACCGCATCTGTATCGATTAATGGTCCAACGTGGTTGTTCTGATCCAATGGATCACCGATACGTAACTGACCATAGGCATTTACCAATTTAGCTACAAAATCATCATATACTGATTCGTGAAGGATCAAACGGCGTGTTGATGTACAACGCTGACCACAGGTTCCAACCGCACCAAATACAGAGCCTACTAAGGTTACATCTAAATCAGCAGATGGCGTTACGATGATCGCATTATTTCCACCTAACTCCAATAGGTAACGACCTAAACGAGAAGCTACTTTTTGTGCAACGATCTTACCCATACGAGTTGATCCAGTAGCAGATACCAATGGAATTCGAGCATCCGTACTGATCCACTCGCCTACTTGATAATTACCTGTCACGACACAAGAAATCCCTTCAGGCAGATCATTCGCCTTTGCCACTTCATTCCAAATGTTTTGGCAAGCTAAGCTACAAAGTGGTGTCTTTTCGGATCCTTTCCACACATTTACATTACCACAGACCATAGCGATCATAGAGTTCCAAGACCAAACAGCAACTGGAAAATTAAAGGCAGAAATGATACCAACGATACCAAGTGGATGCCACTGCTCGTACATTCTGTGTGAAGGACGCTCCGAGTGCATCGTCAAGCCATACAACTGACGAGAAAGTCCTACTGCGAAATCACAGATATCAATCATTTCTTGTACTTCACCCCAGCCTTCTTGAAGACTCTTTCCCATCTCATAGGAAACTAAGCGGCCTAATTCATCTTTATATTTTCTCAGTGCATCACCGTACTGACGAACGATCTCGCCGCGCTGTGGAGCAGGTAAATTTCTCCAATAAGTGTACGCAGATGCTGCATTTTGCATAACCTGCTCATATTCATCTTTTGTGGTTACCGTTACTTTACCGATCAATTGCCCATCTACTGGAGAATACGAAGCGATCATCTCTGAAGAAGTATCCCCAAAAAATGAAACACCTGTGCTGGTACCAAAATTAACTTCCTCGAGTCCTAAGGCATGCAATACTTCTTTCATGCCAGACTGATTTGCTACTTGTTGCATTGTATATTTGTTTTTTTGTGTAAATGATTTACGATGCAAAGGTACAAAAAGCAAAAAAGGTAGTTAGTGTATTTCTATTATTTTTTAGTGCTCTGTCAGAAGGAAGCTATTCTATACTTCAATTATACGGGTGACATCAAGACCATCCCATCTTCAATCCCTATAATGCGCCAGTTTGACATATCCCATTTCTCCCCTTGCGTTGCATCCAATAGAATGTGATTAATATTATTATCATTCATAAATTCCCGAACGGCCTCCTCATGACGTTCATGATGTCTTCCTTCACAGAACTGATAAAAAGGACTATACCATTGGCTCTTATCGTCTAATCCTTTTGCTGTTTTTTCATATAATTTATCAGAAACAGACACCAGTTTATACTCTTTATATTTGTATGGAATCCAAGGTGCCCTAGTATACACATCAAATTTATTTTTTCTTGTTCCCCAATACGCTAATGCCAACTCATTACCCGCCATACAGCTATCGATGGTTTCGATCCATTGCCGACTGACAAGCTCTCTTGGGTGTTTTCTAAAAACACGTTTTGGGAAGTACATTACATCTATAAAACAAACCAATGCTAGACCAAAGAAAAGACCTGAAAAAACCCATTTTTTATTCTTCAGAAAATAGATACTGAGAAGGGTAATGCCTGCATTAAACGAAAAGGTAACAACCATGGATTGAGGTTGAAAATACTCCAGGGTGTACGGTTGTAAAAGTGCAGTGGATAAAGCACCTAACCCATTTAAAAGAACAGGTAGAACTATAATGAATAAAAAACAAGAACGCTTTATCCCTTTATTTGTCAATAAATAGACACATGCTAAAATCACATAAGGCAAATAATCCAACCAGCAATAGACAAAATGGCCACCTACAATATTGATTATACGTAAAAGGTTCAACATATCATTGTCTTCAACCCATGATGCCCCTGTAAAATACGCCGAACTATTCCAGCTGTAAAATACGAAGATGGCTGCTAAAAATATCCCTGATAGAATGAAACTCGTTTTATCTATAAATGCACCAAAAGATACACTTAGGCATCTGGCAACCAAAAAGAACACCCAAATTCCCAAACAGACTGGGAATAATAAAATATTGAAAAAAGCCAACCATGAAATGATCCAAATAAATTGTCCACTTTTCTTCAAATAGGCATTCATAGACAATAAAAAGATCGCAAAAACAGGGACATACTTAGCCGTTTGCATATCAAGCAAAGAAAAGGAATAGTGCCCAGACTGCGGGATGGATTTAAAAAGAGTAAACCCGCAAATAAAACTAAGCAGGATTGCCAGCGGAATCCGCCAAAGCGTTCTAAATGATCCAATGAGTGAATATATCATTGCTGAAACCACCGTCATCGAAAACGGGGTCACCACATATATTAAACTCTTTAAAGGTGGAAGGTCAAATAAAAAGGAACATAATGAAGTTAGATAGATATCCTGGTAGTGATACGGTAAAATGGGTGGCTCATGATATTGTAAGCCATGACTTAAAAAGCTTTCCACTCCTGTTTCTCTGATATAGTTCGATAGATTCGCATAAAAAACAAG
>CAXQBA010000267.1:0-3534 GCA_964221885.1 Luminiphilus sp.
TTTATATTTATCTAATTCTATATTTCCTGTTTTTGAAAAAGGTGAAAAGAATACACCATAGTTCGCATCATAAAATAAAATTCTATACAAAAAATCTGAATAACCCGATACTCCAGATACATAAATACCATCGATACCTACACGTAATTGTCTTGACTCGATATCAACAAAATTACTTGTGGAATCCAATCCTGAAATTCTGGCATTCCAAGTAGTATCGCCTTGATCATTAAATTTAGTAATCCCAATAAACTTATTAACACCATCGGTAAACGTAGAGAGTGAATAAACATTACCATCTGAATCAAAATCAGATGAAGTAACCTTGTCACAACCCGTTGATCCAAAATTGGGAATTTCAACTGGTGAATTAACATTGCGGTACAGCCATTTTAGGTTTGTCTGCGAAAACGCTGAAGTTACATGTGTAAGGGAAACAACAAAAAGGAGGAAATGTAGTAAAGTTTTAATCTGCATATCTAAACCTTTAATGGGCGATTTTTATGGTGTCTGTAATCTGAAATCAAATTATAGACAAAATACAAAAATTTTAATGTGTGAAAAGAAATCTTGGCATTTTTTTATTGCCTAAAAAAAGTCATTTAACACATTATCTTACAAGCCTCAATATATTTAGATAGTATGACCATGTCGTGTATTGGATATGGCATGACCTAACACGAACACATCCAATATACGTATTGAATGGTTAATATGCTGTCTTACAAAAATTATTTTTTGGTGAAATTCCATGCAAAGTCGCTTCAATAATTGTAATGCATTGATAGTTAGACCATTGCTCTTTTTGTTGATATTTAAACATGTAACCCAACACTTGATAGGCATGTATAAAATCACTGCTATACACATAGCAACGTTCCATACCGATCGCTAGATACATTTCATTCGAGAATTGAATCTGTTTAAATTGGGCCGAATCGATATGTAATGGTTCTTGGCTGAGTATGGTCTTGCCTTTAGTTGCATCAATCCCATTCATACTAATCCAAACAAATTGATCTCTTTGCTGCTCTACCTTTATTTCAACAAATTGATAACTTCGCCCAACTGATTCAGCGATATCTATCTGACGGATCTTCTCTAAAGACCATCCCATCAAAACCGGAATATATGTTTCAGCAAAACTGTATTTGCGTTTGTTCATTAGTACTACTGTATCGTCAATAGTCTCCTGTATCCATCTCAATCCATTTTCTTGAAGTATTCTCTTTTCAGCTGCTTCTTTTATCCGATTTTGTTTTTGTGAGTAATCCTGACCATGCTTGATCAGCCACTGCATGGATCGCCACCAGACTACCAGAACAATAAGCATATACAAAAAAGTGACCATGGGCACTTGAACGGCTTGCGTAAAAACAAGCCCCATGTACAAGGTAAAAAGCGCTAAAATAACCATAGGTAAGGAAGCTTGCTTCCAAAAATATTTCCAACGATTGGTCGGTATGTTCTCCATTTTTTTTGTCATCTACTTAGCGATCGGGTCCATATCAAAGGTTGATATTCATCGCCAGTACATCTGCCAAATGATAACAACTGATATCGATCTTGTTTTTTTCAAAGTACGACGATAATTGTAACAAACAGGACCAATCAGCAGATATGACCGAGTCAATATCTAAACTTCTAAAATAGACTGCTTTCTTGTGTAACATCTCAATAGAAAGATCTGGGTAGTGAATGGCAAATGTACCGCCAAAACCGCAGCAATTTTCTTCATCCTCATTCACCAATAGCTCCAACCCTTCTACTCGTTTGAGGATTTCCTTCGCATCATGTGCACTTTGGCAGGATCGAAGAGAGGAACAGGAAGCATGATACACTGCTTTTGATCTAAAAACAGGTTGAAGACGATTCAGATCGCAGTATTGATTCAGAAAAATAGGCAGATCCAATACATTCAATGTTCTATTCTCATCCATATCTTGACCCTCATTCAACGACAGTAATTCAGGTAGATCATACCGTAAAAATGAAACACAAGAAGCTGAAGAGCAAACCGTTGGAATATCGGCAGGAAGTTCATCGTAATATTTCTGAGCAATTTGTCTTGCTTGTGTCGTGAACCCAGCATTGAAAGCAGGTTGACCACAACAGGTCTGATCTGGATTGTATTCCACTTCCCAGCCTAAAAAACGAAAAAGCCGCACCATGTTGATGGCCGTATCTGGATATAATTGATCGATGTAACAAGGAACAAGCAAATTGAGTTTCATTCACTCAATTTAAAATAAAATTAGGAACTAGCTCAAAGGTAGGTACCTGAACCTGAAATTTACGTTGGTCTCTCTGACGAATCATGATATAATGGCCATTCATGTAACCAAAGGTAGATGACAAGGGGCAACCTGATACATATTGATACGAATCGCCTGGCTGGATAATGGGTTGTTTGCCTACTACTCCATCGCCTTCAACCTCTCTTGGTTTAGAAGTTGAGTCCCATATGAACCAATATCTCGAAAGAAGTTGAATCGGTTCATCACTCATGTTTTCGATCGTGATCCGATACGCATGTACGAACTCTTTGTTGATCGGTTTAGAGTACATGGGCTGGTACATCGCCTCGACACTAACCTTTATATCATATGTAATTGCTGATTGCATACCTATAAGTTACATCATTTACTAATAGGTAACAAGTTTTCAGGAAATCTTGTTTGTTGACATGGCTAAAAAATCGTCTACGATCTTTTCAGCGTTAACCAAGGCCTCGTCTAATTGTTGGTTAATCAGTGTAACATCGAAAAACCGCTCATACGTCATTTCTTCACGTACACGCTCAATTCTTTTTTTGAGGGATTCTTCGTCCTCTGTCTTTCGAGAGATCAATCGATTCTTCAAATCTTCAAAAGTAGGTGGCTTTACAAAAACCGTCAAGGCTTTATCACCAAACTTTCGTTTAATGCGATGAGCGCCTTTCACATCGATATCAAAAATAACATGCTTCCCATCCGACCATATACGATCCACTTCTGATTTAAGTGTTCCGTAAAATTGATTTTCATATACTTCCTCCCACTCGACAAACTCTTTGCGTTCGATCTTATTCATGAATTCGGCAACCGTGAAAAAGTAATAATCCATCCCATTGACCTCACCATAACGTTGTTCACGCGTACATGCAGAGATACTGAATGCTATATCCTCTCTAATTTTTAAGAGATGACGCACAATCGTTGTTTTACCAGCTCCTGAAGGTGCCGTAAAGATGATCAATTTTTTGTCGCTTATTTGTGATAAGGGATTCAAGCAAGGACTGTATTTAAGATTGTGATCCTAAATGTAAGTTTTTTTTTTCACCATTTACAAAAAAAGATGATCTCCATTTTATGATCCCTTCTTTTTTTAGTTTGGCCTTCTTTGAATCAATATTTATTATATTTACGTAAATAAACTGCTCTTCATCCTATCTTTTTGAGGTAGTGTGTTCAAATTTAACTATCCAATGGGTCATAAAATCGATATTCCAAGCCAGTTAACCCAATCGGCTTTAACGCCTCAGGAGGAATGCCT
>CAXQBA010000268.1:0-5319 GCA_964221885.1 Luminiphilus sp.
GAACAAGCTAGAAATGTATTAGGTCGTCCGTTGACACTGGCCGAAAAAATATTATTTTCTCACTTACACGAGGAGTCACCTTTGCAGGATTTCAATAGAGGTGATGATTATGTTTATTTCTCACCAGACCGGGTAGCTATGCAAGATGCCACTGCCCAAATGGCCCTACTGCAATTTATGATGGCTGGTAAATCGAAAGTTGCTGTTCCCTCAACGGTACACTGTGATCACTTGATCCAAGCAAAAGTTGGGGCTGACTCCGATTTGGATATTGCTAAGTCAACAAATAAGGAAGTGTACGACTTTCTAAGTTCTGTTTCAAATAAATATGGCATTGGATTTTGGAAGCCAGGTGCTGGTATTATCCACCAAATTGTATTGGAAAATTATGCATTTCCTGGTGGTATGATGATCGGCACGGATTCTCATACAGTTAATGCGGGTGGTCTAGGTATGGTTGCTATCGGAATTGGTGGTGCAGATGCTGTCGATGTTATGGCGGGATTACCATGGGAGCTAAAAATGCCTAAATTAATTGGTGTGAATCTAACAGGTAAACTCAATGGATGGACCTCTCCTAAAGATGTGATCCTTAAAGTTGCTGGTATACTTGGTGTCAAAGGTGGTACAGGATATATTGTAGAATATTTCGGTGAGGGTGCAACATCGATGTCTTGTACTGGAAAAGGTACCATTTGTAATATGGGTGCAGAAATTGGTGCTACTACCTCAACATTCGGTTATGATGAATCCATGAAAAAATATCTAGAGGCAACTGGTCGTGAAGATGTTGCTGAATTAGCAGAATCCGTTAAAGAACATTTAACTGCTGATGCTGCTGTCTATGCAAACCCATCCGATTATTTTGATATGGTAATTGATATCGATCTTAATACGCTTGAGCCGCATTTAAATGGGCCGTTCACACCTGATAGAGCATGGCCTATTTCGACCTTTGCCAAAGCAGTCAAAGAAAATGATTTTCCGACTCAATTATCCGTTGGATTAATTGGTTCATGTACAAATAGTTCATACGAAGATTTAACACGTGCAGCCTCTGTTGCTAAACAAGCTAAAGAAAAGAATTTAAAAGTTAGATCTGAATTTACGGTAACACCTGGGTCTGAGTTGGTACGTTTTACAGCTGAACGTGATGGATTGTTAGATGTATTTGAAGATATAGGAGCTATGGTTCTTGCCAATGCTTGTGGACCTTGTATTGGAATGTGGGCACGGATGGGTGCTGAAAAACAAGAAAAGAATGCCATTATTCACTCATTTAATAGAAATTTTGCAAAGCGAGCTGATGGGAATCCGAATACACAAGCTTTTGTAGCATCGCCTGAATTAGTTACAGCAATGACCATATCTGGTTCAATGTTATTCAATCCATTGACAGATACGTTAGTAAATGAATATGGGGAAGAGGTTAAATTAGACCCTCCTGTAGGAGAGGAGTTGCCACCCAAAGGATTTGATGTAGAAGATGCTGGTTATGCTGAGCCTGCAGCAGATGGCTCTGGTATTCAAGTAACTGTCAATCCAGCATCAGATAGATTACAACTATTGACACCATTCAAACCATTGGATGCAAGTCAGTTAAAAGGTATGCGTCTGTTGATTAAAGCCAAAGGAAAGTGTACGACAGATCATATTTCAATGGCTGGACCTTGGTTGAAATATAGAGGACACTTACAGAATATTTCACAGAACTGTTATATCGGTGCGGTGAACTTCTTCAATGAGCAGACCAATCATGTGGCTAACTATTCTGGAGATGAAATGGCCTATATGCCTGTTCCTGAATCAGCTTTATCATATCAGTCTAATGGTATTGGAACCGTTGTTTTTGGAGAAGATAATCTGGGAGAGGGTTCCTCTCGTGAACATGCAGCCATGGAACCAAGATTTTTGGGTGTCAAAGCAGTGATTGTTAAATCCTTTGCTAGAATTCACCAAACCAACCTTAAAAAACAAGGTATGCTTGCGCTAACCTTTGTAAATCCGTCCGATTACGATAAGGTTCGACAAGATGATACCATTGATATTTTGGGATTTGAAACTTTTGCACCAGATACGAATCTTACTGTTGTACTTCATCATGCCGATGGTACCAGTGACCAATTTGAAGTAGCTCACACGTATAATGAAACTCAAATTGAATGGGTCAAAGAAGGTTCAGCTCTTAATAAGATACGAAAAGATCAAGGTATGTAATACCTACTTTATCGATACTTAAAAAGGATCTCTTTCTATTCGAAAAGAGATCCTTTTTTTAAATATCTTATAAGCTAATCTAGCTATACCAACTTTATCTAGCTTTTTCAAGAGTGAAGCTAAACGTAGAACCGACATTTTCTTTACTTCGGACGTGAATATTCTGTTGATGAGCCTCAATGATATGTTTTACGATTGATAAGCCTAAACCTGAACCACCTTCTTCTCGCGATCGTCCTTTATCGACACGGTAAAAGCGATCGAATAAATGAGGCAGATGCTCTTGATCGATACCTCGACCATTATCTGAAACTTCAATAAGTATATTATCTGCCATATCATAGAAACCTATCGTAGTTATTCCCTTTTCAACACCGTATTTAATAGAATTAGTGATCAGGTTGATCAACACTCGACGGATACTTTCAACGTCGGCCATAACTATATATGATTTTGGAATATTTTTGAGCATTAATTGAATGTTTTTCTTGGCAGCATTCATCTCCAGATCTTCAATCACTTCAACAGCCAAATCACAAACATTAAATTCGATCTTGTTCAACTTTAATTTACCTGATTCAAACTTAGATATATACCCTAGATCACTGACAATGCCTGCCATTCGTTCTGCATTATCAGCAGCTCGAGAAAGGTATTTCATTTTGATACTATCATCTTCCACTCCGCCGTCTAAAAGCGTGTGTAAATAGCCCTGAATGTTGAAAATAGGAGTTTTAAGTTCATGGGATACATTCCCTATGAATTGACGACGATACTCTTCCATACTTTTAAGATCCGTCATTTCTTTTTTCCAATTTGTTGCCCAATCTGTTACTTCTTTCTCAACCTCATCGATCATGTGGTCATCAATGGTTAGATTCGATTCATCTATTTTAGAAGCCTTGAGACTATGAATCGTTTTATAGATCAACTTGATTTTACGATATATGAATCGATTTAAGGTAGAAAGCAAAACAAAATAACTTGTTAAGTAAAGTAGAGTACTAGTGACAGCAAGGAATATCAATCGAATATCCAATTGATTATACAGGCAGTTTATTACGTAGATAATGATATACGTAATTGAAATGACAATGGCATTAATATGTGCAAGTTGTCGAGGAGTTGGATTTTTACCTATTAAAAAAAACATTATTGGAATTCAAATTTATAGCCAATACCCTTAATTGTCTTTATAATATCGTTACCAATTTTTTCTCTAATTTTACGAATATGTACATCTATGGTTCGGTTACCAACAATCACATCAGAGCCCCAGATTTTTTTAAAAATTTCCTCTCTTGAGAATACTTTTCCTGGTTTAGTAGCCAATAAATAAAGAAGTTCAAATTCTTTTTTCGCCAAAACAATCTTTTCTGAGTTGTTATCCCGAGTTACTATAAACTCCTCTCGATTGATACTTAATCCATTTATGTTTATTATATCAGCATCGGAGGCACTAGATTGATTTTTATTTAATCGTCGAAGTAACGATGAAATTTTAGAGACCAATACACGAGGCCGTATAGGCTTTGTGATGTAATCATCCCCACCCACTTCAAAACCTGCTATTTGAGAATAATCTTCACTACGAGCTGTTAAAAATGCAATGATCGTATTCTCAAACTGCTTATTTTCTCGAAGTTCTTTGCATACTTCAACACCATCCATTCCAGGCATCATGATATCAAGTAAGATCAAATGTGGGTCATATTCTTTAGCCACTTTGATTGCATCTAATCCATTTGAAACAGAACGGACATCGAAACCTTCTTTGTTGAGATTATAACATACAAACTCAATGATATCAGGTTCATCATCTGCAATTAAGATTTTAAAATTATTGGCATGTTGAATCGAACTCATAGTATTAATTTATTGGTTAGAGATCGTTAAGAATGAATGAATACTAAATCTACGTGATACTAATTTATCAACAGTAGTTAAGATTCTTAAATTTTTTGGGTATTTATTATTGAGTCTGTTTCCAATGTTTTTGCAAAAACCTAAAATATGTCCATTGAATTGTATCATATGCCAACCCAATTCTAATGATGGACTCGTTATTGACTCTCCGCGTAAAAATTGAATAACATCTTCATATTCAAGATCAATAACAGGATAAAAATCTTTATCGATACATGTTGAAATAAAAAACTCATGATTGGGAATTATCTTTTTTGAAGTCAAATCAGCGTATTTAACACCCCATTTCAACACGCGAAGATTTTTTTGAATTAAACTAAGTTCTCCTAAATATTGATGGGGAAAAATGTAGGTGCCATATTCTGTTTGGAAAATATCGTCATGAAAGGATCTTGAAATAGACGGTAATATATCTTTATTCTTATTGATTTTAAGTGCCGAACGTAATCGTTTCGTGGAATTCCTAGATGATGTCTCCGTTATGGGTTTTTGAATAATAGAAAAGGTAAAACCTTCACCTTTCATTCTATGAGGATAACAACGGTAAGTCTGTATTCCATGATTCTCATTGGTCATAACACCATATTGATCCTGATCGGGTAGTGAGATAGGACGTATGGATTCTTTTTGCTGAAGCCATGATAGAACATCCTCATTCTCTTGTTGATTATACGTACAGGTCGAATATAACAGATAGCCACCTGGTTTAAGTGTTTCCCAAGCATTGGAAATGATTCGTTTTTGTCGGGAAGCACAGAGTTGAACATTATCCGGAGACCAATGTTTGATACTGTCTTGTTGTTTTCGAAACATTCCTTCACCTGAACAAGGAGCATCTACTAAAACAAAATCAAAAAAAGAAGGTAGTCTAGTATAATCAGCTGAATCATTGTTTGTTACTACAGTATTATGAGTGCCCCATTTTGTAAGATTTTCAATCAATGCTGATGTTCTGCTCTTGATCGTTTCGTTAGCTACAATCAATGATGATGTTGAAAAAAGATCAATCAAATGGGTTGTTTTACCACCCGGTGACGCACAGAAATCTAAAACCTTATAAGATTTTGAATCCGAAAATAAATAAGAAATAACCTGCTCGATCATCATGGAGCTCGCTTCTTGAACATAGTAAACACCAGCATGAAATAAAGGGTCAGCAGTGAACATAGGTCGTTC
>CAXQBA010000269.1:0-2039 GCA_964221885.1 Luminiphilus sp.
AGGAAGTATTCGAATTCTTCAAATGAATGATTCTGGAATATCAATATTCAAAGATCTCGGCTTGATAGACATTGCAGATAAAACCTATGAGAAAGCGTTACAACCCTTTTTCGAACAAGCTGAAGAATCTGTTTCATCATTACCTTATTTCATCCAAGCTCAGGCAATGATTGAGGGTTTATGTTACTATGATCGGTCTTGTACGTTGTTTTCATCAAAGATCGATACAAGTCAATTAAATATGCTATGTTTTTCGTCATTAGACTCCAATAATACGATCAGTAACCAACTCTATTTCCCTGATAAGATCTATCAAAAACTAGAAAATCAAACCAAGACATCCTTCACAAAATTCAGAACACTTGATTGGCAGATCCAACACGATTTCTTTAGAATTTGGAGTCCGTACTCATTGAGATACTACCGCATAGAGGACGAGATCATTGCGGTATACACCTATGGGAAAGGAGACAAAAGTAAGTATACAAAAACAGCAAATACTCGATTTAGCCTTCCTCAGTCACCATACATAACAGATAACATTAAAGGGAATGATGTACTTTTTCATGGACAGCGATTCGACTGTCTATTCATAAATCAAAATCCCTTAGAAACCAAATAATTCCTCCATGGTCAATTCTTTGTATTGACCCAAAGTTTTCAAATGATTCACATCAATCTTGTCTCTATCTCCTAAGACCAGTGTTGTGAAAGGTCTACCTTTCACATTTTTACGATGGAACTCGATCAACATCTCTTTGGAGGCATTTTTGTCACCCATCACTTTGATCAATTGATTATATATGAGTTGATTCAGATTTTTCTCCAAACCACGTTTTTGCATAGATCGTTCGATCCAATAAATAGAGGCATCATCTACGCGCGTTGACTTAATTTCTTTGATCTTAGCTGCTACTGCATTTTGAATCTGATCATCTGAGACCGGCATATCCTCAATAATATCACGCATCGCCTGAATAGCATCTTTCATTTTATCAGACTGGGTACCAACATACGCTTGTAAATAGTGCCCTTTTGATTTATCTCTTGGTGACATGAAATATGCCCTTGCCGAGTAAGCTAGTGCTCTAGCTTCCCTGATCTCCTGAAAAACAACCGAAGAAAGACCAGATCCAAAATATTGATTGTATAATGTACCAACTATATGATCTGAAACATCATAGGTATTATTGATCTTTGCTAACATGAGAATTTCAGCTTGAGCCATTCCTGGAAAATGAACAAAAAAGACTTTTTCTTTATCCGTTTCAACCTCTCTGAACACCCTATTGGGAATGCAATCTTCAAATTCACCTGATACATGATTCGCATTCAATATCGATCGAACGGATGCTTCACTTTTCGATCCATGATAATATACCGTATGTTCAAATTTTGAAAGGGATCGTATACGTTTGAGTAGGTCATGGGAACTGATACCTGTAATAAGATCAGGTTGTAATCGCATATTGAATGGCGTATTATTTCCATACTTGGCATATTGACTCATAGCTCGGTTCAGTACACTTCGTTTATCTTTTTTCTCATCCAATCTATTCTTTAATAAATCGACTTTCATATTCTCCAATGCCTCTTCTTCAGCAACTGGATCTTTAAGTAATGACTCAAGTAGTTGTAAACCTTTTTCAAAATTTCGATCCAGACCTTCCATATTGATGTAACATACCTCTCCCGAAGTGTATACATAATATTTGATACCTAATTTGTAGAATTCCGCTTTTAAATCTTCCGGTGAATATTTTTCAGTACCCAAAAATGGAATAAAATTAATAGCTACGGGCAAAACATTATCGGCATATTCGCCCATTTCGATGATCAACTGAAATTCAAACGTTTCGTTCTTATTATTTTTAACGTAGTGAAACGGAAGCCCACTTTCTAAAGTAATCTTCTGTATTTTTTTCTTAAAATCAGGGAATACAGGAGTAATATCTGGTGAAACCATTTGATCTAACTCAGATCGAAATGATGATACGGTATCCCTATTTACCTGAACGGGTGTAATACTTGGTTTTTCA